>CALFNJ010000613.1 GCA_937902865.1 uncultured Opitutaceae bacterium | reverse complement strand
TGTCTGGAGGTTTTTTTTGCCTAGCCCGATGCGGCGGTCGCGGGCGAGACGGCTGAGCAGGTTGATCTCCTCGGCGCTGCCGCCGGAGCGGATCGCCTTCGCGGCGGCGAGGGCGTGCTCCTTGATCGCCTCGTGGGCGGTCTCGCGACCGGCGCCGTGCTTCACGGCTTCCATCAGGATCGTGGTCGTGGCGAGGAAGGGGAGGTTGCGCTCGTTTTCGGCGGCGATCGCGGCGGGGAAGACGTCCATCTGCCGCAGCACGGTCAGGAAGGTCTCGAGCAGACCGTCGATCGCGAAGAACGAATCCGGCAGCGCGACGCGGCGCACGACGGAGCAGGAGACGTCGCCTTCGTTCCACTGGTGGCCGGCGAGGGCGCCGGTCATCGTGACGTAGCCGCTGAGAATCGTGGAGAAACCGCAGATGCGCTCGCAGTTCCGCGCGTTGACCTTGTGCGGCATGGCGGACGACCCGACCTGGCCTTCCTGGAATCCCTCGGTGAGCAGTCCGGCGCCGGCCATCAGGCGGAGCGTGGTCGCAAAGCTCGCGGCGGCGGCGCCGATCTGGTGCAGGGCGGTCGTGACCTCGAAGTCGAGGGAGCGCGGGTAAACCTGTCCGACGGCGAAGAGCGAGGCGTGGAAACCGAGATGCTTGAGCACGCGGCCCTCGAGCTCGGTGACCTTGTCGGCGCGGCCGCCGAGGAGCGTGAGCTGGTCGAGCTGGGTGCCGACGGCGCCCTTGAGGCCGCGGACCGGATAGCGCTCGATGAGGTTCTCGAGGCGGGCGAACGCGGCGAGCAGCTCCTGGCCGAACATCGCGAGGCGCTTGCCGAGCGTGGTGGGCTGGGCGGGGACGTTGTGCGTGCGCCCGGTGATCATGAGATCGCGGTGCGCCTCGGCCTGGCGGGAGAGCCCGAGCAACGCGGCGGCGGCCTTGAACTGGACGATCTTGAGCGAACGGTAGATCTGGAGCTGCTCGACGTTTTCCGTGAGGTCGCGGCTGGTGAGGCCGAGATGGATGAACTGCCGGTGGGCGAGATCGGAGAATTCCTCGATGCGCGCCTTGACGTCGTGGAGCGTGACGCGCTCGCGCTTGGCGATGGACTCGAGATTGATGAGGTCCTTGACGCGCTCGTAGTCTTTGATCGCCTCCGCCGGGATCGGCACGCCGAGGTCGCGCTGGCCCTTCATGACGGCGATCCAGAAATCGCGCTCGAGCGCGACGCGGCCCTGCTGCGACCAGATATCCTTGATCGCCGGCGAGGCGTAGCGTTCGGCCAGGACGTTGGGAATGGGAGCGGCGGCGGGCGTCGAGTCGTTCATGGGCGGAAGTGGCAACTAAGCGGTTGGAGAGGGGAGATGCGAGGGGAAATCGGATGGTCGGATGCCGGAGGACGGATGCCGGAGGACGGACGCCGGAGGACGGACGCCGGAGGACGGAGGACTGACGGTGGAGGACGAGGATCGGAAGGTGGCCGTCGACCTCCGGGCGGCGGTGGCTTGGATGATGGAGATTGATGATGCTTGAAGTGAGAGCGGGGACCAAAGCGGGCCACAGGAGACACAGAGATCGATTCCAGTGGTTTAGGTAGGTCTTCTTTGTGCCTTCGTGCCTCTGTGGTGAAATTCCGAGGATGAGGATTCAGAGGTGGAGTGCGTTGTCCCTAACGCGCTGTTGGCTCCGTCGGGCTTTTAACACGGACGGACTCTCCAACGCGTTAGGGACAACGCGTTCCACCTCGGAGGCGCCGAGCGGACGGGCGGGCCGCCCGTCCCTACCGTCAATCCTTTGGATTTCAGAGGCCGATCAGTGTAGGGGCGTTCCTTGGGGACGCCCGCTCCGTTCGATTGGCAAAATCGGCGTTAACGCGGTCGGCGATTACG
>CALFNJ010000612.1 GCA_937902865.1 uncultured Opitutaceae bacterium | reverse complement strand
GCGAACCATCCGGGCTACGGATTTTTATGGGAAAACGCCAAGGTAGCGGAGCAGTGCGAATCCTGCAACATCAAGTTCATCGGCCCCAAGTCTAAGTCCATCAAAATGATGGGAGATAAGGCCATCGCGAAGGATACGGTAAAGAAAGCCGGTGTGCCTATCGTCCCCGGTTCTGATGGTCCGGTGGAAACCGAAACGGAAGCGGTCAAGGTTGCCCGGAAAATCGGTTATCCGGTCATCATCAAGGCGGTGGCCGGCGGCGGCGGCCGAGGCATGCGCATCGCCCACAACGACGTTTCCTTCGCCAAGGAATACCACGTCGCCCGCAACGAAGCAGAAAAAGCGTTCGGTAATGGCGCGGTTTACATCGAGCGCTACATCGAACGTCCGCGGCATATCGAGTTTCAGATTCTCGCAGATGGCCACGGCAAGGTCGTTCACCTGGGCGAACGCGACTGCTCAGTCCAGCGCCGGCATCAGAAGCTGATCGAGGAATCCCCTTCCCCCTTTCTGACGAGCGATCTGCGCAAGAAGATGGGCAAAGCCGCCATTCGCGCGGCTGAAGCGGCTGATTACGAAAACGCCGGCACCATTGAGTTCCTCGTCGATGCCAAGGGTAACTTCTACTTCATCGAGATGAACACCCGGATTCAGGTCGAACATCCTGTCACGGAAGAAGTGACGGGCATCGATCTGATCAAGCAGCAGATCCGGGTCGCCAACGGCGAAAAGCTCGGCTTCGACCAAGGCGATATCAAATTCGAAAAGCACGCGATCGAATGTCGGATCAATGCCGAAGATCCCGCAAGTAATTTTGCGCCTTCGCCGGGTACCATCGGCCTCTACTATGCGCCTGGTGGTCATGGCGTGCGGGTCGATTCCCACGTTTACAGCGGGTACGTGATCCCGCCCTACTATGATTCGATGATCGGCAAGCTGATCGCTTACGGTTCGAACCGAAAAACCGCCCTTGAGCGGATGTATCGCGCGCTGAGCGAATATCTTGTTCGTGGAATCAAGACCACGATTCCCCTGCATAAGGCGATCATGTCCGATCCGGTTTTCATCGAAGGCAAGGCGACCACGGCCTACATGGAAGATTTCATCAGCCGGACTCCGCCAGATCTGTTCTCCTGAGGAGCGAAAGCGGCCGAATGGCTGGCCCGATCGATTCGATTGGCCAGCGCCTTTTCCTTCTCCGGGAGGATCTCGTTCGCTTATTGCGAGTGGAGCTGGCTTAGGGCCGCTGCTCCATTCGCTCCTAATTTCCCCGGCGCCGAGGTCAGGCGCTTCGGAAATTCCCGGCGCAGCGCCGTCGGCATTACCGACGATCGAGGTTCGTCGTAATCAAACAGGCAGTCGAAACAACGCTAGGTCACTCCATTCGCCGAGAATGCGGGAGTCGATCCTCCAGTTTGGCGCCGCCGCTGCGAATACATCGCGGACCCGATCGCGTTCACTCGCGAGAATACCACTGAGAATCAGTGCTCCGTCCGGTCGCACTCCGGCGATCAATTCCTTCGCGAATCGCATCAGCACATCCGCTTGAATGTTCGCGAGGAGAAGGTCGGCTGCTTCTCCAGCCAAACCCGTGTGCAGGTCTCCGGTGAGGAACCTGACCTGCCCCGCCAAATTATTGAGAGCCGCGTTCTCTTCGCTCACTCGCACCGCTTCCGGGTCATTGTCGAAAGCCGTCACGGTCCGAAAGCCCAGCAGCGCCGCCGATAATGCGAGAATCCCTGATCCGCAGCCGGCGTCGATCACCCGACCAGTGGTTCCCTTCTCCGCCGCCCACGTCACCAAGCGTTCCACGCAGAGACGCGTCGTCTCGTGATTGCCGGTGCCAAACGCCAGGCCGGGATCGAGCCAGAGCACTTTCTCTCCCGGAGGCAGCGAAAACGTCTTTTTCTCCCAAATCGGCACCCAATGCAGGCGTCCAAATCGCCAGGCTTTGAAATGCGCTTTGTAGCTGTCGCGCCAATCCTGATCCGCCAGCAAGCGTCCCTCCGGGCTTCCAGCAGGTGCGATCGGCAGGCGCGGCCGCAATTCCTTCCATTCCGTCCACGCCTTTTCCTCATTTTCGAAAATCCCCACCAGCCACGCCCGGCGATTGATGTGCTCCTCGAGCAGGCTCCAAGATGAGGTTTCGAGCTCCTGCAGGCACTCATCGATTCCGTCGGCACTCCCTGCGGGAATCTCGATCTTGATTTCGTACAGACCCATATTCCGCAGTGTCGGCATCGCTTCGCCGTCCTGCAAGCTCCCGTCCCGTCAGACGAAAAGTCCGTGAAGCTCAGGGGCCGGGCTTGATCCCGGCGCCACCGCCAACCGCGGCATTCTTCACCGCAATCACCGTCGGCGCCGTATCCGCCACTTCAACGGCGTTATCAGGCTGGTGATCCTGACCAGCGTAGTCGGTCGCCACTGCCGCCAACAACGGCAGCATGCGCTCCAGCGCGGGATTGGGGTCTTTTAGCGAGACGCGGACATTCCACACTTCCTCCCCCTTGAAGTTACGCGCCGGCACATCGGCCCGGTACTTTCTTGCGGAAAGCTGCAGATACAATTCGTGAAGGCGCGGCATCCCCGGAAGCACCAGCATCGGGGTCTCGCCGTAGTCCATTTCGATCAGAAGCTCCGGGGGAACGTTGTTCGCGGGGACGAACATACCTTTTCCGGCCAGAGCGGCCGTGACGCAGGTCGTCGCCAGATTGTACTGCAAAACTTCTCGCATGAGGACCGGGTCACGGGCGAGCAGCCGATAAGAGACGCCCGAAAGCTTCACGGGGCCATCGGTGATCGCATCGATGGACATCGTATGCGAAGGGGCCAGGTTGCAGCCGCCCATTAGCAGGCCGAGACCCACGGCCACCAAGCAAAAGAAAACCTTCGAGCCATGCTCCAGCGATTTCATTGGGGTCAGAGACGGACGGCGATCGTCGCCGGCCAGAGATTTGGGGCCTAACCACACGAAAGACAAGCCACCGACAATTCGCGCCGCGCTGCAGACCGGCGGCAACGGGCTCAGTTCCTGCTCGCCGCCAATCGCGCGAGCACCGCCGGCAACAAAGCATGCTCCGCCGCGTGCACCCGCTCGGTCAAAGCTTCCAACGTGTCTCCGGGTTCAACGCGCACCACCGCCTGGTCGATGATGGGGCCGCCATCGACCTCCGCTGTCACGTAGTGCACGGTGCAGCCCGTGACCTTCACTCCGCGCTTCCAAGCCTGGCCAATGGCGTCGAGCCCTGGAAAACTTGGCAGCAGACTCGGATGAAGGTTGATGATGCGACCAGCGAAAGCCTCCAGAAATCCAGGCTTCAATACCCGCATGAAGCCGGCGAGGACCACCAAGTCCGGCGCGCAGCGGGAAATCGCTGCGATGAAGC
The DNA here is from genome assembly GCA_937902865.1 of uncultured Opitutaceae bacterium. Classification (GTDB taxonomy): domain Bacteria; phylum Verrucomicrobiota; class Verrucomicrobiia; order Opitutales; family Opitutaceae; genus CAIUWA01. Next base: position 10,845 of record CALFNJ010000612.1, on the reverse strand, counting down.
GCGCTTCTCCTTCGCCTTCGAGCTTGGTCTTGAACGGTGCCGGATCGACAAATGCCGCCGGGACGCCAAATCGCTCACCCAGGGACAGTATCCGAGCATCCGCCCGGTCCGAAAGAACCTGCACCACCTGGGCCGCGCCGAGGCGGCCGGCCTTTTGTGCTTCAAGAATGGCCTCCGCATTGGAACCACGGCCGGAACCGAGAATGACGAGTCGCATGGAAATCAGATTTCGCCCGCCGCCTTGATCCTCGCAATGAGGCTGGTCGTGCTGAAACCGGGCAAGAACGGCAGAAATTCAATCCTCGTCCCCGCTTGCTGCAGAGCGGCGCGCTCGCCGGCGTCGAGTTTCTCGAGCGTGTAGTCACCCGCTTTGCAGTAAACGTCAGGGCGCAATGCCCGGATTTCCGCGTCGAGCCGTGGCGTGCCGAAAACCACGACCGCATCGACGCAGCTCAGCGAGCCGAGGCAGTAGGCCCGCTCGGGCGTATCCACCACCGGACGGGTGGGACCTTTGAGCTGCCGAACGCTTTCACTGGCATTCAAGGCCACGAAGAGGGCGTCCCCCTGCGCACGGGCTGCCTGCAGAAAATAAACGTGACCCGCATGCAGCAGGTCGAAAACTCCGTTGGTCAGCACCACCCGCTTGCCGGCCGCGGCCAGCTCACGGCGCCGCGCCACCGCAGCCTCGAGCGAAAGCAGCTTCGGATTGTGCAGGGGCGAGCCCATTTCGAAACCACGGAAGAGTGAAATCGCGGAGGAGGAAAGCTCGATATTGCAGAGCGTTCCTCGCACCGGTGCGAACGCTTCGCTTCACCGAGACGCGGCGCCCCAGGGGATCGGCCGACCCCGTTTCGATTCGCTGTGTCTCCGGGCACGAAGGCGCGATCCCATGATCGTCGAGAACTCGCGGCGATTCTCGCCCTAGAAAAATTTCTTGGCCTTCTCGAAGAAGGAGCGCGACGTCGGTTCGCTGGCGTCGCCGCTCACCCGGGCGAAGTCCTCAAGGATTTTCCTCTGCTCGGAAGTCAGCGACTGCGGAACCTCCACTTGCACGCGCACGAGCTGGTCCCCCTGACGGCCGCCGCGCAGCGAGGGCATGCCCTTGTCGCGCAGCCGGAAGGTGGTTCCGCTCTGGGTGGCCGTCGGAATTTTCAGCGAGGCTTTTCCAAAGAGGGTCGGCACTTCGATCGTGCCGCCAAGCGTGGCCAGCGTGAATTTGATCGGGATCTCGCAGAAGAGATCGTCGCCCTGCCGCTCGAACAGCTCGTGCTCCTTCACCGACAGCACGATGTAGAGATCACCGGCCGCTCCTCCGGCCTGCCCCGCCTCGCCGTTTCCGGCCGAACGCAGCCGGGAACCGGTGTCGACGCCCGGCGGGATGCGGACATTGAGCTTGGTCGTCTTGGCCACACGGCCTTCGCCACGGCAGACGGTGCAGGGTTTTTCGATTTTCTGGCCCGAACCGCCGCAGGTGGGACAGGTCTGGGTGAAAACGATGATGCCGCCGGAACGCCGGACCTGGCCCGCTCCTCGGCAGGTCGGACAGGTCACGCGCTTCGATCCCGGCTCCGCGCCCGAACCTTCGCAGCGTTCACACGTGGCCAGCTTGCGGAAGGAAATCTCCTTTTCGACGCCCTTCGCCGCTTCCTCCAGCGTAATCTCGAGATCGTAGCGCAGGTCGGAGCCGTCCCGGCTGCCGTCGCGACCCATGCCGCCTCCGCCGCCGAACATCTCGTCGAAAATGCCGCCGCCCCCGCCTCCGCCCTGCTGGCCGAAGACTTCGCGGAAGATATCGAACGGGTCGTGAAAGCCACCGCCCGCCCCGGGACCGCCGCGCGGACCGGCGCCGGCGCCCGGACCTTCGAAGGCCGCGTGCCCGTAGCGATCATAGGCCGCACGCTTCTCCGGATCCTTCAGCACTTCGTAGGCATGGGAGATCTTCTTGAACATCTCCTCCGCCTGCTTGTTGCCGGGGTTCTTGTCCGGATGGTACTGAACCGCCTTCTTCCGGTAAGCCTTCTTCAGCTCCTCTTCGGAGACATTCTTCGCGACGCCCAGCAGTTCGTAGAAATCTTCCTTCGCCATGGGAATAGGGTCAGTCCTTCTTCTCTTCCGCCTTCGGCGCACCACTCGACACCACGACTGATGCCGGCCGGAGCAGGCGACCATTCAGCGTGAAGCCGGTGCGCACCACCGTCAGCACATGTTCCTCCTTCACGTCTGCACTCGGCTGATGTGAAATCGCCTCGTGCAGATGGGGATCGAAAGGCTGGTTGGCGGGATTGATCTCCTTGAGTCCATGGTTGGCGAGCGCTCCCTTGAGCTGCTGCAGCACCATTTCGACGCCTCCGGCGAGCGTGGTCAGATCGGCCTTCGGCTGCTTCGTCGCGGCCAGGCCCAGAGCCAGATTGTCCATCACCGGCAACAGGTCCTCCAGCACGCGCGACGCGGCAAAGAGTCGGAGTTCTTCCTTCTCCTTCACCGTGCGGCGCCGGAAATTGTCCAGATCAGCCACCGTGCGGACATAGCGATCGTAATTGTCGGCCGCCTCCTTCTTGGCCGCCGCCAGCTCGCTTGCCTGAGGCGCTGAAGCGGATTCAGGCGCAGCCTCGGGCGCGGCCGACGTAGGCGTGGGAGGAGTATTGGGATCAGTGGATTCAGAACGGCTCATGCGGTGAAAAGGTGCGAACTTAACTACGCCTTCGGCATTTCTTCAAGCGCGGCGTCGAGGCGCCGCCGGACGGTCTGCTCCGAAAGCATCGGCTTCGTTCAGTTCAGACCGCGAAATTTTCGGTCAACAGGACCATCGCCATGTCCGGAGCGCGGAAACTGACCTCGCTCGCGTACGGCAGCAGAACATTCTCCCCCCGGGAAAGCGCGTGCTCACCCAGCAGCACACTGCCGCTCACGACACTCAGCAGCCGCGGCTGTTCACCGGCCGCCACCTCGAGCGACTCTCCCGCGCCGAGCACGATCCGGCGAATGCAGAACTCGGCACAGTCCGCTACCGTTCCGGAGGTTGGCGCCGCGCGCAGGGGCGCCGGCTCGAAATCGTCCCACGCGATGGAACGGAGCGACTCCGCGACATGCAGCGCCCGCGGCTTCCCGTCGAGACCCGTGCGCCCCCAGTCATAAACCCGGTAAGTCGTGTCGGAATTCTGCTGGATCTCGAGGATGAGATTGCCGGCATCGATTGCGTGGATCCGTCCGCTGGGAATGAGGATCGAGTCGCCCGCCGCGACGGGAAACCGATGGACGCATGCCTCCGCCTGGCCGTCCGCCAGAGCACGCGTGAAGCTTTCCCGGCTCACTCCGCGCCGGAGTCCCGCCAGCAGTTGAGCGCCGGGCGCCGTTTCGGCGATGAACCAGTTCTCCGTCTTCGGCTCGCCGTGCAGCTCCGCTGCCACGGACGTCGGCGGATGGACCTGCAGGCTCAAACGCTCCTGGCAATCGAGCCATTTCACCAACAACGGGAATCGCTTTTCCGCCGGCCAGTGCGGGCCCATGACCGCCGCGGATTGCTGCTCGATCAGCGCGCGCAGAGTCTTACCGGCAAACCGCCCGCGGCTGACAACTGACTGAGCCTCCGGACGATCGACAATTTCCCAACTTTCTCCGATTGGACCGTCCGCCGGAAGCGCTCGGCCCAGAGTAGTTTGCAGCGAGCGTCCGCCCCACACGCGCTCTTTATAAAGCGGTTGGAAATGAAGGATTTCTCGCATGAACAGCTATGAGTTTTGTGTGAAAATCACGCCCACGGGTTTACATTTGACCGTGGGATTGTTTAGCATGCAATCGCGAGACAAAGGGAGAGACCACACAAATGCCCAAGTCGGAGAGTTCAAACGCAAACAAAGATGGCCCATCGTTCCAAGCTCCGCGGCAGCGTCCCCGCTGGTTGATGGCGGCTTTCTGCTTCGTGTTGGCTGTCTTTCTTTCGGTTGCTTTCATCGATTATAGTCCGGCGCAGTACTTGGGAAATCAAAGCGGCGGCGCCACCGTGGTGGAGAACGGCGCCCTGGCCGCCAAGTCGCTCAAGGTCGGCAAAGAGAACCTTGTCGGGCCTTTCGGTTCCTACTCCACCTATTGGGCCTATGACCTTTTCGGCGGCGGCGCCTGGCTGCTTCCGATCTTTTTGTTCTGGCTCACCTACCTCGCGCTGCGTTCGGCCAAGCGTTTTGCCGGCACCCGTCTGTTCGTGATGTTTCTCGCGATTGCGTCCCTCTCGGGACTGTTCGCGATGCAGAGCACCTTTCTCTCCAGCCCGACTTGGTTTCCGCACGGTCCCGGCGGCATGATGGGCGGGCTCGTCTACACCAGTGGATTGAAAAGCATCTTCGGCGTCTTCGGCGCCGGCATGCTCCTGGGCATGGTCTACGTGCTCGGCACGTTGTTCATCTTCACCCGCGATATCGGTGCGGAATTCGAAAAATTCATCGCGGCTTTTCACGCGTGGCGTGAGTCGCGCTCCAAGCGCAAGGCCGAGAGCGATGAATTGCGGCAGAAGGAAATGGAGGCCCGCGCCAAGCTGAAGGCCGACACCGCCAAACCCGAACCGAAGCCCGCGCCCCCCGGCGCCGGAGCAGTGGGACCTTCCGGAAAAAAGCTGACCTTCGCCAAGGCCCAGGAGGATCCCCTCGCCAAGGCCCCCGTCGCGCGCGAGGCCGCGCCGGTGGAGACCAAGGCCGCGGCTGTTCCCGTCCCCAAGCCGGCGCCCGCTCCCAAGGTTGTGCGCGAAGCCGCCCCGGAGCCGAAGGCCGCGCCCAAGGCCAAGATCGAGCTGAACATCGTCAAGCCCGAGGAAACGAAAAAGGCCAAGGTCACCGTTCCGCAGAGCTCCGACGAGAACTACAAGTTTCCCCCGCTTCCGCTCCTGAAGGAACGCGTCAAGCCTTCGGCCGAGAATTCCGAGGAGGAACACTCGCGCAACGCCGAGAATCTTCTGCGCATCCTCGGAGAGTTCGGCGTCGAGGTCACACTGGGCGAAATTCACGTCGGTCCCGTCATCACCCGCTACGAGGTCGTGCCGGCGCCGGGCGTGCGCGTCGAAAAGATCGCCGGTCTCGACAAGAACATCGCCCTCGGCATGCGCGCGCAGTCGGTCCGCATTCTCGCTCCGATTCCGGGCAAGGCCGCCGTCGGTGTCGAGGTGCCGAATCAGCATCCGACTCCGGTCGGCATGCGTGAGATCCTCGAGAGCGAGGACTGGGCCGGCGCCAAGGCCGACCTGCCGATCGCGCTCGGCAAGGACGTGTCCGGCAAGCCGCTCGTGTCGGATCTCGCGAAGATGCCCCATTTGCTGATCGCCGGCGCCACCGGCTCGGGCAAGTCGGTCTGCATCAATTCCATCGTCGCCTCGATCCTCTATTCGAAGAGTCCGAAGGATGTCCGCCTGCTCATGGTCGACCCGAAGGTCGTCGAGCTGAAGATTTTCAACGCGCTGCCGCACATGCTCATCCCGGTGGTGACCGAGCCGAAGAAGGTGCCCGGGGCGCTGAAGTGGCTGCTCGGCGAGATGGAGCAGCGCTACCAGATGTTCGCGAAGGTGAACGTTCGAAACATTCTCGGCTTCAACGCGCGCAAGAAAAACCCGCCCCCTGCACCGACACCCGCCGAGGCGCAGGCCGCGCTCACCGGCGTCGATCCGCTCGCAGCCGACGATCTCGAGATTCCCGAGCGTCTGCCCTACATCGTCGCGATCATCGACGAGCTCGCCGATCTGATGATGGTCGCGCCCGCCGAGATCGAAACCAGCATCGCGCGCCTCGCCCAGCTCGCGCGCGCCGCCGGCATCCATCTCATCATCGCCACGCAGCGGCCGTCGGTGAACGTCATCACCGGCGTGATCAAAGCCAATCTGCCGTCGCGCATCGCGTTCCAGGTCGCGTCCCAGGTCGACTCGCGCACAATCCTCGACACGAAGGGCGCCGACACGCTGATCGGCCGCGGCGACATGCTCTTCTCGCCTCCCGGCACTTCACGTCTCGTGCGCGCGCAAGGCGCCTTCGTTTCCGACGAGGAAGTGCAGGGCCTGGTCGATTTCCTCAAGGTCAACGGCCCCCCGATCTATGCCAATGAAGTGCAGGCCCAGATCGATCGCGCCGCCAAGGAAGGCGACGACGACGGAGACGGCGAGGGCGACGACAGTGATCTCGGCGATGACGAGGATTTGTATCAGCAGGCGCTCGACGTCCTGAAGTCGACGCGGCGTGCCAGCACCTCGATGATCCAGCGTCGTCTGCGCATCGGCTACAATCGCGCGGCTCGCATCATGGATCTGATGGAAGACAAGGGCATCGTCGGTCCGGAAAACGGCTCGAGCCCGCGCGAGATCCTCGCCGATCTCGACAAGCTCTGATGTCCGGCCTGAATCGCCGGATCGCTTTGTCCGCCGCGGCGGTTTGAGGCAGATTCGTGTGCGATCCGGGCAATTCCTCCTTCCCATCGCTCGGCAAATCCCCTAACTGACTGTCACATGCAGACCATTGGTGAACGCCTGGAAGAAGCCCGCAAGCGCAAGGGTGTTTCCATCCGCGAGGCGGCCGAGGCGACCAAGATCCGCGGCGATTACCTGCAGAAATTCGAGAGCAACCAGTTCGATCTCGGACTGGCCGAGCTCTATGTGCGCGGTTTTCTCCGGTCGTACGCCCAGTTTCTCAAGCTCCCGGCCGACAAGATCGTGAATGATTTCAACGGCCTGGGCCACGGCGCCACCGCCCGCCCTCGTGCGCCGAGCCGCGAAATCTACGGTCGCATGGATCTCTCCGTGGCCACCTCAGAGGAAGGCGACAAGGAGTCAGCCCCTTCCTCGCCCGAACCCGAGCCGGCTCCGGCTCGCCGCAATCCGTCCTCTTTCACCCGCGGCGGCGGCAGCGGCATGCCGGCTGGTCCCGCGATCGATCCCAGCCTCGTGCTCAAGATCGGCCTCGGCTTGGGCGGCGTGCTGGTGATCCTGCTGATCATCTGGATCGCAAAATCTCTTTTCGGCGGCAGTCATCCCAACAATCCCACCTCGGCGGCTCAGGTCCGGACTGCGACTCCCGCCGCGGCCGCGCAACCCGCCGCTGATTCCAAGGCGGTCATTACCGCGCTGGACTATGTCAGCGTTCGAGTTTGGGCGAAGGGCGATGGCCCCAACGGCTACGGTGAGGAACTGCTGCCCAACACCGTGATCAAACGCGGAGAGACTGCATCCTTCAACAAGAGCGGTCCTGTGATCATCTGGGCTTCCCAGCGTGAAAACATCCAGATCGTCGATGCCTCGGGACGGCGCTGGCTGCCCGGTTCACCTTCGAACGGCAACCTTCAGGGTGCCGGGCCGATGGTGATTCCGTAATCGCGTGATTCGTCCGCGGCGGTGGTGGCTGTATGGGCGTTGATTCCCATCCGCGCCGATCCTGCGGTTCGCGCCAGGTTTTCCTCAACGCGGACAGACAAACATTCGCGTTTAACGCTTCGCTTTTGCCGCCGTACCGCCGGGCATCTGCACCGCTTTCTTTACGGCTTCTTCCTGTGAAATCGGAGGAGAGATGAGATACTCCACGGCGCTTTCGGACGCGGTCTCGGCCCTGATTCGCGCGATGAATGCCGCCGAGGTTTCCTCGCCAGTCGCCAGCTGCCGCTCCGCCTCGAGCCAGATTTCTTCGTCCCGGTCCGAGGGACGGCCCCCGTTTTCCCAGAGCTGCTGCGCCCGCCGGCTGATCTGTTCATGCGTAGGTTTCGACTTCATGCGGTCTTCCAGGGGTTGGGGTTGAGACTAGGCCGCGCACCGACCGTCCTTCCGCCTGCGAGTTCCGGTCCGCCCCACCCTTCGTTTCACCCGCCTTCCGAAACCGGCAACCGGGATCCGCTTTCAGGCTGCAATTTATTCCCCGAATTTCACCGCCAAGGCACGAAGGCACAAGGAATGCCTTGAGTGATCTGACATTCGCCCTGCGGGCTTTTGTGCCCTTGCGGTGAAAAATCGAGGTCCGCGGACGGCTAGCGATTCACCGCCTGCATGCCCGATTCGGCGTAACGCATGCCGGCAGAGGCGCCCGGCGGCAGCACGGAATCGAGATGCTTCAATTCCGTGACGGTCAGCGTTACCGTCGCTGCGCCCAGGTTCTCTTCCAGATAGGACAGCCGCTTCGTACCCGGAATCGGAACGATGTCATTTCCCTGCGCCATCACCCACGCGAGCGCGAGCTGGCTGGGCGTGCAGCCTTTTGCCCGCGCCAGCGCTTCGATTTCCTTCACGAGATCGAGGTTCTTTTGGAAATTCTGGCCCTGAAAACGCGGCGAATGCCGACGGTAATCATCGGCCGGCAGATCCTCGAGGGTCTTGAAGCGCCCGGTGAGAAATCCCCGACCGAGCGGGCTGTAGGCGACGAACCCGATGCCGAGCGCACGAATGGTTGGCAGAATCTGCTCCTCCGGCTCCCGGCTCCAGAGGGAATACTCCGTCTGCAAGGCAGCGATCGGGTGCACCGCCGCCGCGCGCTTGATCGTGGCCGGCGCCGCTTCCGACAGGCCGAGGTGACGCACCTTTCCCGCCTTCACGAGCTCGGCCATCGCTCCGACCGTCTCCTCGATCGGGACCTTGGGATCGACGCGATGCTGATAATAAAGATCGATCACATCCACCTTGAGCCGCGCGAGACTCGCATCGCAGGCCAGACGGACGTATTTCGCGTCACCGCGCACCCCGAGAAATTCCCCTTCCGGGCCGCGCACGTTGCCGAATTTGGTCGCCAGTACGACCTGATCGCGGCGCTGGGCGATCGCCCGGCCCACCAGGACTTCATTGCGGCCGACACCGTACATGTCCGCCGTATCGAGGAAATTTCCTCCCGCATCCAGGTAGCGGTGAATCACCCGCACCGCCTCCGTGTCGTTCATGCTCGAGGGATCGTAGAACTCGCTCATCCCCATGCAGCCGAGCCCGATGGCAGACACTTCCGGACCATTTTTGCCTAATTTGCGCGTCGTCATGAAAAAAGAATACCAGTGAACCGTACCATGATTCTTCCACTTTCGGCAAGGGGGCGCGGCTTTCTTTGCAAAAATCTCACAGATCAGGGTTCGGCGACGAGATCAGCTCGCTTGGCCGACATTCCCATTACTCCCGTTCCTCAGCGCGTGAAGGAACGGAGACGTGCTCCGTTCCTTCATCCTTCATTTCGCCGGCTCGATTGCGGTTTCAACTAGCTCGTTCGATCAACGGCGCTTCGAGGTCTGCTGTTGCTGCAGGGCCGTCAGCGCGCTCTGAGCTTGGGTATATTTCGCCTGCAGATCCGCTGTCTGGCCCTTGGACTCTTCCAGCTGCTTCTGCAGCGTCTCATTGGCGTTTTTGGCGTCGTTGAGCTGTTTCTGCAGGTCATCGCGGCCGGCGTTGGCCTGCTGGACCTGCGCCTCGCCCTGAGCCATCGAGGTTTTGGCCTTTTGCAGCTGATCCTGCAGACCCGTCGTCGTGGTCCGCGATTCATTCGCCTGCTTTTCCAGGTTCGCGACGTTGTCGCGCGCCTTGTCCAACTGCTGCTGGAGTTGCGTGGCGTTCTGCTTGGATTCCTCCAGTTGCTTTTGCATCGTCGCGCCACTCGTGCGCGCTTCCGTCAACTGCGATTGAGCCTGGGAGGCGTCGTTCTTGTCCTGCGCCACTTGGCTCTGCAGTTGGGCCGTCATGCGATCCTGCTGCCTCAATTTGCTCCAAAAAAGAGCGGCGACCACCACGAGAGCGATGGCGAGGATTGCGATGATAATGGCGGAAGCAGAGGTCTTTCTCGGCCCGGTAATGTGGGCACTGGCCAATTGGGTGTTTTCCATAATGAAACGGTCCTCACCGGTTGGTTAAACGGACGCTGGCCATCCTCCGGGGAGTCCTTGTCCGCCATAGATTGGCCCACGCTGGCCCGGTTCCCCGGGAATATATCCCTGCCCACCCCCGGGGAGGCTTGGCGCAAACGCGCCAAGACAGGCAAAGACCTGAACGTGAACCTGATCGAGGGGCAGGCGCAAAACGACCTTGGAGCGCAAGACAGCTGCGAGCTCCCACGCCAACCCAGCCCGTTGCGTTTTCTGGGCCTTTTGGCGGCCAACCTCCGATCTCGGCGATCAGAGGATCAGGCTTACCGCGAATGCGGACGATCCCAAAGTGGCTTGCCCGATTCCGGTGGCGTCACCTTCGGTGCGTTCTTGTGCGGAAGCTGCGGCGAACGCGCTTCCTTCTTTTGCTGCTGGGAGACCTTGGGCTGCGCCGCAGGATGAGCGTCCTGGGAGGAAGGAGCCGGCGTCGCTGCTGTTTCGGTCTGCTTCGCGCGATCGGATTGCCATTCGGGAAGCGAGGACTTCAGCGCCGTCGCCTCCGTCGCCAGCTGCCGTTCGGCTTCAAACCAGATCTCCTGATCGCGGCCGTCAGGACTTCCCTGTTGTTGCCAATATTCGTAGGCCCGGCGGGCCACGTCCTCATGAGTGGGTGGATATGCGTTCATGGATGAAATCGGACCCGACGCGAAACACCGCGCACGGCCCGGGTCCACGCAGACTCGATTTCCCCAGGCGGGTTCCGCCGGCGTCCACCTCGCACGCAGAGCGGGTTTTCCACCCGCTCTGCGCCAAGGCCGGGCCAAAGACCCGACCTGTTTCTCTGCTCCAGCAGCCAACGCTCAAGGCGCCGGCGGCGTCGGCGGCGCGGGCAATCCGGGAGGCGCCGGCAGCGCGGGCGGTGCCGGCAAAATGCCGCAACCGCCGAGCAGCGAGCTCAGCCCCAGCAGCCCCAGCGCGACGATCATCAAGACAGTCGTTTTCATCGGGCCCCGCTGACCGAGGAAGCCAAGACCAGTTCCCGATCCCTCGGAGAAAAACCGG
>CALFNJ010000611.1 GCA_937902865.1 uncultured Opitutaceae bacterium | reverse complement strand
TCCTCGTAGAGCACGCCGAGCACGATGTAGATCACGACGACTGCGATGATCAGCAGCACGCCGAGACCCTGGAGCGAGCTCGTGAATGCGGCGGCGGTGCCCTGGAAAACGGCGTTGACCGTCGTGGGCAGCTCCGTCCGCGCGAGCTGCTGGATCTGGTCGGTCACCTGGCTCAGTGAGACGCCCTGGGCGAGGTTGAAGGAAATGGTGACGGAGGGCAGCTGGCCGAGGTGGGTGACGGTCAGCGGGCCCACGGTGGGCTTGAGATGCACCACGGCCTCGAGCGGCACGAGTTTGCCCGAGCTGCTGTGCACGTAGAGCATCGAGAGCGCCTGCGGATCGCGCTGATAGGCCGGCTCGACCTCGAGGATCACGAAGTACTGGTTCGTCGGCGTGTAGATCGTCGAGACCTGGCGCGTGCCGAACGCGCTGTAGAGCGTATCCTCGATCTGCTGCGCGGTGACGCCGATGGCGGCCGCCTTGTCGCGATCGATGTCGACCAGCAGCTGCGGGCTGGTGATGAGGAGGTCGGAGGTGACGTCGACGACGCCGCTCAGGCCACGGACCTTCTCGATGAAGTCGGGCACCACGCGGTAGAGCTCCTTCAGGTCGGTGCCGTAGAGCGTGTACTGATAGACGGAGGAGGAGGAGCGCCCGCCGATGCGGATCGCGGGAGGCACCTGCGGAAGCGCGCGGACGCCGGGGATGCCGACGAGCTCGGTGCGGAGCATCGCCGCGACCTGGGCGGCGGAAGGGCGGTGCTTGCGATCGATCAGGCGGATGTTGAAGCGTCCGTTGTTGCTGGATGAGCTCGGGCCGCCGCCGCCGACCGAGGAGGAAAACGCGGCGATGTATTTGTTTTTCAGCACGATGGCCGCGGCCGTCCGCTGGTAGCGCACCATCGCCTCGTAGGACACGTTCTGGCCGGCTTCGATGGTCAGGTTGACGCGCCCGGAGTCGTCCGTCGGGATGAAACCCTTCGGAATGATGACAAGGAGGTAGACGGTGAGGAAGATGGTCAGTGCCGCGATACCCATGACCAGCACGCGGTGGTTGAGCGCGATCTTCAGCGTGCGCTCGTACGCGTTCAGCGTGCCCTGGAAAACGCGTTCGGTCGCCTCGTAGAAGCGGCCGTGCTTGGCGTCGTGCTTGATCGGCCGCAGGAAACGGCTGCAGAGCATGGGCGTCAGCGTGAGCGAGACGAAGCCGGAGACGAGGATGGCCGCGCTGATCGTCACGGCGAATTCGTGCAGCAGGCGCCCGAGGACGCCGCCCATGAAGAGCACGGGGATGAACACCGCGACGAGGGAGATCGTCATCGAGAGAATCGTGAAGCCGATCTCCCGCGAGCCGCGGAGCGCGGCGACCATCACCGGTTCGCCCTTCTCGATGTGGCGGATGATGTTCTCGAGCATGACGATGGCGTCGTCCACGACGAAGCCGACGGACAGCGTCAGCGCCAGCAGCGAGAGATTATCGATGCTGAAGCCGCAGAAATACATCACGCCGAAGGTGCCGATGACCGCGATCGGCATCGCGATGCTGGGAATGACGGTGGCGGCGACCGAGCGGAGGAAGAGGAAGATCACGAGCACCACGAGGATGATCGCGAGGATGAGCGTGAACTTCACGTCCGCCACGGACTCGCGGATCGCCTCGGAACGGTCGATCAGGATGTCGAGGCTGACCGAAGCCGGGAGCTGCGAGGTGAACTCCGGCAGGATGGCCTTCACGTTGTTCACGACCTCGATCGTATTGGTGCCCGGCTGGCGCTGGATGAAGAGAATGATGGAGCGGTCGTTGTTGAACCATCCGGCTGTCCGGTCGCTCTGCACGCTGTCGATCACCCGGCCGAGATCGCCGAGACGGACGGGCGCGCCGTTGCGATAGGCGACGATCAGCTGCCGGTAGGCCTCGGCGTTCTGCAGTTGTCCGGTGGCCTGCACCGTCAGCGACTGGTTGCGGCCGTTGAGCGAACCGGTGGGCTGGTTCACGTTGCCGGTCGAGAGGGCGTCCTTGACCTCGTCCATGCCGATGCCGCGCGAAGCGAGGGCCTGTGGACTGAGCTGGACGCGGACCGCGTACTTCTGCGAGCCCAGGACCTGCACCTGAGCGACGCCGGAGACGGTGGAAATGCGCTGGGCGAGGAGAGTCTCGGCGTACTCGTCGACCTCGGACAGCGGCAGCGTCGGCGAACTGATGGCGATGAGGAGAATGGGATCGTCCGCCGGATTGGATTTCCGGAAGGACGGCGGGCTGGGCATGTCCTGCGGGAGCCGGCGCTGCACGGCGGCGATCGCGGACTGCACATCCTGGGCGGCGCCGTCGATCGAGCGGTCGAGGCTGAACTGAATTGTGATCTGGGTGCTGCCGAGCGAGCTCGACGACGTCATCGAGTCGATGCCGGCGATGGTCGCGAACTGCTGCTCGAGCGGAGTGGCGACCGAGGAGGCCATCGTTTCCGGATTGGCGCCGGGCAGGCTGGCGGAAACCTGGATCGTGGGAAAATCGACGTTGGGCAGGTCGCTGACCGGCAGCGAGTCATAGGCGACGATGCCGAAGATCGTGACCGCGGCGGTCACGAGCGTCGTCATGATCGGACGCCGGATGAAGAGCTCGGGAATGTTCATGACTTCGGCTGCTTCTTGCCCTTGCCCTTCGCGGCGCCGTCATTCGCGATCGTGGACGCAGGCGCGGCATTGCCGCCGCCTCCGCCGGGGCCTTCCTTGATCGAGACCGGCTTGCCGGGAAGGACGCGCAACTGGCCGTCGAGGATCACCGTCTCGCCGTCCTGCAGACCGCTGGCGATCACGGCGTCATCCTCGGTCGTGCGTTCGATCGTGACGGGGCGCTCCTCGGCGGTGAGATCAGCCTTCACCACAAAAACGTACTGACCTTTCTGGCCGTTCTGCACCGCCGCCGCCGGGACGACCAGGGTGTTGGGAGAGTCGAGGGTCAGGGTGGTGGTGGCGAACTGGCCGGGCCAGAGGCGGCGGTCGTCGTTCGGGAAGGTGGCCTTGAGCTTCAGAGTGCCGGTGGTCGTATCGATCGCGTTGTCGATGAAGCTGAGCTCACCCTTTTCCGGCTCCTCGTTCTGGCCGGGCGGGCGGGCGATCACGGTCAGGCTGCCCGCGGCGCGATAGCGGCTGATGCTCGCGAGGTTCTGCTGCGGCACGGAGAAGGTGACGTAGATCGGGCTGAGCTGGTTGATGGTGACCAGGGACGTGCCGCTGTCGCTTTCACGGACCAGGTCGCCTTCATGGGCGCCGACCCCGCCGGTGCGGCCGGAAATGGGGGCGCGGATCGAGCAGAATTCGACCTGCAGGCGGTCGTTCTCCACCGCGGCTTCGGCGGCGCCGAGCGCGGCGCGAAGGGCGCGTTCGTTGTCCTGGATCGTCTGGTACTGCTCCTTTGAAACCATGCCCTGCTCGCTGAGGCCGCGGTAGCGGTTCACTTCGGTCGTGGATGTCTCATGCTGCACCTTGGCTTTTTCGAGATCGGCCTCGGCCTGGCGCAGGGCGATCACGAACAGGAAGGCGTCGATTTCGAAGAGGAGATCGCCTTCCTTGCACTCCTGGCCTTCCTGAAAGTGCAGCTTCGTCAGCAAGCCGGTACCCAGTGAGCGCACGGACGCGGTCCGGATCGGCTCGACGGCGCCGATCGCGTTGAGCGCGACCGGC
>CALFNJ010000610.1 GCA_937902865.1 uncultured Opitutaceae bacterium | reverse complement strand
CGGAGTTCAGCATCGACTGCCGGAAGAGAAAGACGCCGAAGGCTGGTGCCAGCGATGGAATGATCAGACAGGCGTAGGAGTTGAGGAGACCGAGCTGCCATAGCAGCTGGTAGCCGGGGGCGATCAGGAGGGAACCGGGGATGATCAGCGCGCCGAGCACGAGGGTGGTGAGGAAATCGCGGCCCGTGAATTTGAACTTGGCGAGTCCGTAGCCGCCCATCGCGCAGGCGAGGGTTGCGAGTGTGCTGGTGACGGAGGCGAGCATCCAGGAGTTCAACATGGCGCGGCCGATGGGGAACTCGGTGAAGAGCCGGCGGAAGTTCTCCAGCGTGATCCGCTCCCAGGCGATCCCCAGCCAGCCGTCGCCGCGCGGCAGGAAGAACGACGCGAAGTAATCGTGTTGGTTCTTCAGCGCGGAGGTCAGCATCCATACGAAGGGAATAAGCGTGATGATCGCGAAGACCACCAGCGCGGCGTAGACGGGGACGAGAGTGAGGCGGCGCATGGTCAGGAGGTCTCCTTGCGAGCCACCCGGAGCTGCACCAAGGCGGCGATGACGAGAATCAGCCCCAGCACCCAGCCGATCGCGCTGGCATAGCCGAGGTCGCTGGTAAGAAAACCTGTTTGGAAAAGATACATCACGATCGTGAGCCCGCTGTTGCCGGGACCGCTGCCGCTGTCGAGCAGCACCCACGGGAGTTCGAAGAGCTGGAAGCTGCCGATCACCGAAAGCAGCACGACAAACCCCGCCACCGGCCGAATCTCCGGCACCACGACATGCCGGAAGCGCGCCCACCGGCCGGCTCCGTCGATCTGCGCGGCCTCGAGCAGTTCGCGGTTCACGTTCTGCAGGGCGGCGAGAAAGTAGATCATATTGAACCCTGCGTAGAGCCAGACCGAGGCGATGATGAGCGAGGGCATCACGTAATGATCGAGCCAAGCGAACTCCGGATCCCATCCGGCGAACAGCGCATGCAAGCCGGCGTTCACCAAACCGGTCCGTTTTTGAAACATGAGGCTGAACATCAGGCCGACGAACACGAGACCGACAAGGGAGGGGGAGAAGAAGATCAGCCGGAAGGCGGTACGGCCGCGCAGCCGGGGGCGGTTCAGCAGCAACGCGAGACCGAGCGCGACGGGCAGCTGAACGAATATGGCCCCCGCCGTATAAGTGACGGTATTGCGGACCGCGTGCCAGAATAACGGATCGTGCAGCAGGAAGATGAAATTGCCGAAGCCGACAAATTTTGTACTTTTCGGCCCGAAGGTTTGCTGGAAGGCGAGCACGAGCGATTGCGCCAGCGGCCAGGCGGTGAACGTGAAGAAAACAAGAATGAACGGAGCGACGAACACCCACGGAGCCCAACGGGGATGAAGTGAGGGAGACTTCATGGCGCGGCCGAGAACAGCACGTTGCGGCCGACGCGGGCGGCCAGATCGGCTTGCGTCGCGGCGAGCAGCCGATGGGCCTCGGCTTGCAGTTGGACCGGATCGAACTGTTGATGCGCGATGGCGTAGGACTTCAGGTTGACGAGCACGTTCATGACCTGGTCGAGTGCCAGCGCGTTGAAGGGCGAGGAGGAACGCTTGGGTACTGCAGGCGCCTCATGGATGTAGAGTTCACCTACTTTCTGGTCGCAGAAGTAGGGGTCTGGCTGGTGATAAAACGGCTGCGTCCAGAGAGCTTTCACCGGGGAGATGGTCGTGGTGGAGCGGAACAGGCCTTCCGCGATCTGCGGGGAAAAATAAAGATACTTTGCAAAGGCCCAGCTCTTTTCCACGTCGGGCGCGGCCGTGGTGATACTCAGGCAGGTCCCGCCCCAGACCGAAGTGCGCAGGCCTCCGCGTTCCCAAGCGGGCAGTCGCATCAACTTCACTTTGCCACCGAGTCCCGGGATGAAGTTCTTCCAAGTGCCGGCGAGCCAGTCGGGGAGAATCGAGGCGATGACGGTGCCGTTGAGGCGCATCTGATCGCCGCCAGCTGTGAACTCCGGGGCGTCGGCGCAAAAGCGACCCGGTCCGGCGACCCATGTGACGAGCTTGGAGAGGACGCGCGCATTGAGCTCGGTATCCACCTGAATATGGCCCTGCGGGTCAAAGAAACTGCTGCCGGCTTGGAGCAGCAGAGCTTGCAGGGGATCCCGCTGGGTGTCCCAGAAATTCAACAGATAGCGGTCGGGCCGGCCATCACCATCGAGATCCTGGATGAGCGGTCCGAGCAGGCGATGGAAATCGTCCCATGTTTCAATCTGCGACACGTCGATCCCGGCGGCCTCGACGAGATCGGCGCGGTAGCCGAGCAGGCAGGGATGAACATCATGCGGCAAACCGAAGATCCGGCCGCGCGTCATCCACGGCGTGACCGACGGCGCGTTCAGCTGGGCGAGAAGATTTTCCTGTTGAAACCGGGCTGTCAGGTCGACGAGACCCACGTCCTTGATCGGGCCGGCGAAGACGCGGGCCACCAAGCTGCGTTCTGCTTCGATCAGGTCGGCAACCGGGGCGTCGGCGGTCGCGGCTGCGACGAGGCGGCGTTCCAAGGCGTAGAAGTGCAGGAGGGTGACGTTGACCTGGGCACGCGGGTCATGATGCGCGCGATTCCATTGCACGACGGCCTGTTGGTAGTCGCCGAGGCGCTGATGGCTGAAGATCCAGAAGTCACGGCCCGGTCTCGCCGGTACCGGCCAGGCGAGGTAAAAAGTGGAGGAGAGGATGGCCCCGAGCACGACGATCCAGACACCCGCTGGCAGGAAGTCGGCAAACGAGAAAATCCGGCCCCGCTTCATGCTAGACGATCTTTCCGGTGC
>CALFNJ010000609.1 GCA_937902865.1 uncultured Opitutaceae bacterium | reverse complement strand
CTGTCTTGCTCAAGAAAGCTGCCGGCATCGCCAGCGGTTCCGCCAAGCCGAATATGGACAAGGTTGGCAAGGTCACGAAAAAGCAAATTCTTGAGATCATCAAAATCAAGAAGGCTGACCTCAACGCCAACAGCGACGAAGCCGCCATTCGCATGATCGCCGGCACGGCTCGCAACATGGGCATCGAAGTCGTCGACTGATTTTCCCTCAACCGTCAACTCACCGCGGGAGTCTCATTCGGGACGTTCGCACCGCAAGGAGTCCAAAATGCCAGTAAAACAAAGCAAACGTTATCGCAGCGCCGTCTCGGCGGCCGATCTCACGAAGGAGTATCCACTCAAGGAAGCAGTGGAGATTCTTACGAAATTCCCCAAGGCGAAATTCGATGAAACAATCGAACTATCCTTCCGCCTTGGCGTCGATCCGGCGCAAGGCGATCAAATGGTGCGTGGCACCACTCCGTTGCCCAATGGTTCCGGCAAGAAGGTTCGCGTCGTTGTATTTACCGATGATCCCGCCAAGGCACTCGCCGCCGGCGCCGACACCGCCGGCCTCGCCGACGTAATGGCGAAGATCAACGAAGGCTGGCTCGATTTCGACGTCGCCATCGCGACCACGGAAGCGATGAAGCAGGTCCGTACCCTCGCTCGTGTGCTCGGTCCGAAAGGCCTGATGCCAAATCCAAAATCGGGGACTGTTACCGACGACGTGGCAGCTGGCATCAAGGCAGTGAAAGCCGGTCGGGTTGAGTTCAAAGTCGACAAGACCGCAAACATCGGCGTCGGCGTCGGCAAGCGTTCGTTCACCGCCGATCAAATCTCGGAGAACGTTTCCGCCGTTCTCGATGCCATTGGCAAGGCCAAGCCGGCTGCCTTCAAAGGCCACTATATCAAGAGCGTGACGCTTTCCTCCTCGATGAGCCCGGGCATCAAGCTCGCGACTTCTGAGTACAACAAATTCTAATCGGAGACCATCGTACCATGAGAGCAGAAAAAAAATATCTGATCGACGAGGTCACCACGCACCTCAAGAAGTCCGAATACGTCATTGTCGCCAACTACGACAAGATGAGCGTTGAGGATATCGCGAAGCTCCGTGCCAAACTCACTCCTGAGAAAGCCGAGTTTCATGTCGTTAAAAACAGTTCTTTCCGCGTTGCGGCCAAAGCTTTTGGCCTGCCCGACATGGAAGGCTCGCTGAAGGGGCCAACCGCCATTGTGGTCGGCGGCAAGAATCCCTACGGCATCGCCAAGATCGTCAAAAAGTTTTTCACGGACACGCAGAAGCTCGAAGTTAAGACGGGCGTCATCGACAGGAAATCCTTCAACGCGAAGGAAATGTCCTTGCTCGCCGATCTGCCATCGTTCGACGCACTCCGTTCCCAGTTGCTTGGCATGTTCACGCAGAATGCCGCAGCTTTCGTCCGCGTCCTCGACGCGAAGGTCAAGAAGGAGCAACCCGCAGCCTAACCCTTTTCGCCTGGCGCCGGCACTCCTTCGCCGGTCCACGCGAAAAAAACTATCCAACGAAGCAGGCTAGGGGATACGTCTCTTAAACGCATTTCATCCTCGAAATCGCTAGTCGCTTCAGGAGTACTACCATGAGCAACATTACCAAAGACCAAGTCATCGAGTGGTTGTCCAGCCAGTCGGTTCTCGACCTCGCCGCCCTCGTTAAAGATCTCGAAGGCAAGTGGGGCGTTTCCGCCGCTGCAGCTGTCGCCGCTGGCCCTGCTGCCGGGGGTGCCGCTCCCGCCGCCGCCGCCGAAGAGAAAACCGAGTTCACCGTCGTCCTTACCGAGGCCGGTGCGAACAAGATCGGGGCCATCAAGGAAGTCCGCGCCATCACCGGCCTGGGCCTCAAGGAAGCCAAGGATCTCGTCGAAGGCGCGCCCAAGAACGTCAAGGAAAACGCCCCCAAGGCCGAAGCCGAAGACATCAAGAAGAAGCTCGAAGCCGCCGGCGCGAAGATCGAACTCAAGTAAGAACCCGCCACCCAGCTTGGCGATTTCTGCTGCAATTCTTCCGTTTTTTACGGGACAGGCCGTGTTCACCCGCGGCCTGTCCTTTGCCTTTTCTTCAATTGTTCTTTCCTTCCGTTTTTCCAGCCGCGCGCACTGAGGGCACTGCCGCGCCTTTGTCTTTTTTCGTCTCTTAATCGTTCACCGGGATACTCTCATGGCCGACCGTAATCACACCGACCGCGTTAACTTCGGCAAACTTCGCGAAGTCATCCAACCGCCGAATCTCATTGAGATTCAGATCACATCGTATCTCGACTTCCTGCAGAAGGGCATTCCCGAAAAGCAGCGCAAGCCGCAGGGCCTTGAGGCGGTTTTCCGCGAGGTGTTTCCCATCCTCAGCTACGACGAGCGCCTGACGCTCGAATACGTTTCCTTCAATCTCGGCGATCCCAAGAACACCGAGCTTGAGTGCCTCCGCGAAGGCATCACCTACTCGGTGCCGCTCTACGTGAAGCTCCGCCTCCGCGAGGAAGACTTCATCAAGGACGAAGACATCTACATGGGCGAGATCCCGATGGTGACCGAGCGCGGCTCGTTCATCATCAACGGCGCCGAGCGCGTCGTCGTCTCCCAGCTGCACCGCTCCCCCGGCATCGCCTTCGAGGTGACGCCGCACCCGAACGGCAAGCTGCTGCATTCCTTCCGCATCATCCCGGACCGGGGCACCTGGCTGGAGGTGCAGTTCGACAACAACGACCTGCTCTACGTCTACCTCGACCGCCGCCGCCGCCGCCGGAAATTCCTGATCACGACGCTGCTCCGCGCCATCGGCTTCTCGAGCGATCTCGATCTGCTGAACCTGTTCTACGACATCAAGGATTTGAAGGTCGCCAAGGCCCTCGACCTCGAGAACGTCTCCTCGCTCGTACTCGTGGAGGACGCCATCGATGCCCAGAAGGGCGTCGTCCTCGCCCGCGCGTTCGAGCCCCTCACGAAGGCGATCGTCCGCACGTTCGAAAAACACGACATTTCGTCCATTCGCGTGATCGACACCGCGGTGGACGAGGGCGCGATCATCCGCGCGCTCAAGAAGGACCCGACCCGCAACGAGGAGGAAGCCCTCAAGGAAATCTACAAGCGCCTCCGTCCCGGCGAGCCGCCGACCACGGCGAACGCCAAGGCTCTGCTGAAGCGCCTGTTCTTCGACCCGAAGCGCTACGACCTCGGCCGCGTCGGCCGTTACAAGATCAACCAGAAGCTCGGCCTCAAGGCCGAGATCGAGCAGCGCGTGCTCG
>CALFNJ010000608.1 GCA_937902865.1 uncultured Opitutaceae bacterium | reverse complement strand
CTAAGCGGAACCGATTCTCGCGCGCACCTCGTCCCCTCGGCGGACAAATTCCTCATAGGGGATCATCATCGGCAACCTTTAGAAAAACTAATTAAGCATTTACGCGGTGTTGAGCGTCTCTATTCTGTAGGCAACAACTTGGGCTAATCATGCAAATTGAAAACTTCAAAATCTTCGCCGACTTGGTGGAGACCAAGAGCTTCTCGAAGTCGGCCAAGCTGAATGGGATCACCCAATCGGCTGTCAGCCAGCAGGCGCGAGCCATGGAGCGGCATTTTAAGACTCTGCTGATCGATCGCAGTCAGAAGCAGTTCCAGCTCACGCGGGAAGGCCTGAGGGTTTATGATTCTGCCAAGGAGATGCTGCACACGTACGACAAGCTTCTCTGCGAACTGCAGGAGATGAAGAAGGTGATCAGCGGGACCATTCGCATTTCCACCATCTATTCGATCGGGCTGCACGAGCTCCCGCCTTACATCAAAAAATTCCTGCACGATTATCCCTCGGTCAATGTGCGCGTGGAATACCGCCGGTCGAATCTGGTCTACGAGGACATCCTCCATAACTCGGTCGATTTTGGTTTGGTGGCTTTTCCGATCAAGCAGCGCCAGATCGAGGTGCTCGCCTTTCGCAACGATCACCTCGTCCTCATCACGCACCCGCAGCATCCGCTGGCCAAGCAGGAGGAGATCGAGGTCAAGGATCTGGCGGAGCACAAGTTCATCGGTTTCGATCCCGATATCCCGACGCGCAAGGCGGTCGACCAGATCTTCCGGGAAAACCGGATCGAGAGCGAACCGGTGATGGAGTTCGACAACATCGAAACGGTGAAGCGCGCGGTGGAAATCGACCACGGCATCGCGATCGTGCCGCAGGCGACGGTGCAACAGGAGGCGAAGGCCGGAACCCTGGCGCTGCGGCATTTCAAGGGCCGCGGGTTTACTCGTCCGCTCGCCATTCTTCACCGGAAGGGCCGGGTGCTCACGCCGGCGATGAAAAAGTTTATCGAAACCTTGGGACTCGACTTGCCGGAAGCGCGGGAATCCTGACCGTCCCTCGGACGGAAAGGAAAATACAAAGAGATTTGCCGATTCGCACTTCTGGTATATCAGATCGCATTATGTGCATTCCTCGTACCCTTGTCTCTCTGGCCGCGGCGGCCTTTCTGATCGGCCTGACTGGGTGTCAGCCGAAGCTCCAGCTGCCTGTTCTCGGTCATGCCCCGACGTGGAAATTGCATGACTTGGACGGAAAGGAAATCTCGTCCGATCAGTTCCGGGGCAAGGTGGTCCTGCTGGATTTCTGGGCGACATGGTGCGTGCCCTGTTCCGAGGAGCTTCCCGGCTATATCCAACTGCAGAAGAAGTATGGCCCAAACAAATTTGTCATCGTGGGCATCTCTTTGGACGAGGCAGGCGCCGCTCACGTGAAGCAGTTCGTGACCGTGAAGGGCGTGAATTATCCGATCGTGCTGGGCAAACTCGACGAGGTTGAGGCCCTTTTCGGCGGGATGGAGGCGCTTCCGACTAAATTGCTGATCGATCAAAACGGAGATATTCGCGATCGCACGGTCGGGGCGGCGCCGGCGTTCCCGCAGCCCAAGACGGCGAGCGGCGAGGCGATCCCCGGATACGAAAGAAAAGTCAGAGCCTTGCTCTGATTTCTGACAGCGGCTGCTGCGCGGATCCGCGCTGCTTTGCCGGCCTCGCCCTCAACCGATTCTGCTGAAGAAGGGCGATTGCGTGTCGGAGGTGAAACGGGTCAGGCCGGCGAGTTCGTCGGCGATTTCGCGATCGCTTCGGCATCGCGGCATTTTGTTCTGCCCGCCCCATTTACCCTTTTGCCGCATCCAGTGCTCGAAGACTCCAGGAATGACCAGCCGCACCACGGGCATCTCGAGACCGCCTCCGCGACGCTTGGCTTCGTAATCTTCGTTGATCCGCTGCAGTTCGACATCGAGTTGGGCGGCGATGGCGGGGCCGGTCGGTGTTTCAGCGGTACCGGATTTGAGCTCGAGCCACCATTCGTGGCGGCCCCGCTTCTGGCCGGTGAGCGAGCTGACAAACACGGGAGCGACGTGGAAATTCACGATCTGCCAGCCGTGACGCTGGCAAACGGCGAGGAGCGCATCGGTCAGCTCCTTTTCGATGACGTGCTCCCCAAACGCGCTCAACTGCAGTTTCGTCCGGCCGACGTAAATCAGCCGCGGCGGCTCGGTGGAAATGAAGCGAACGACATCGCCGATGACGTAGCGCGAAAGGCCGGCGGGCGTGGTCAGCAGCAGGGCATAGTCGACTCCTGTTTGCACGTCCTCGAGTGGAACGACTTTGCCGCTGAGATTCGCCAGCTTGGCCTCGTCGAATTCCTTCATGGGAAGAAATTCAAAGAAGATGCCCGCATCCGTCATCAACCGCAGGCCGTGTACACTTTCGGCATCCTGCGCAGCGATGAACGCCTCGGAGGCGGGGTACACCTCGTGGAAATTCACCGTGGGCCCGAGCGTCGCCCGAAGTTCGTCGGCGAAGGGTGCGATCGGCACTCCGCCGTGAATCAGGCATTCCAGGTTGGGCCAGAGCTGCTGCAGATTCGCCAAGCGTGATCCACCGCTGTCGACGCGGAGACGCAGTTGTTCGGCCAGCACCAGGACCCAGCTGGGAATGCCGGCGATCATGGTGATGTTGCGGCTCCACGTGCGCTCGACGATCGCGTCAATCTTCGCGGGCCAGTCGGACATCTGGGCGATCGGAATGCCGGGCTCGTACAAATGCTTTTCAACCCACGCCGGAAGATTGAGCGCCGCGAGTCCGCTGAGATCACCGCCATAGGCGGTGAACGGCGCGGATTCAGGAATCGGGGCAAGCGTGGTCGAACCGCCGAGGAAAAGATGCCGGCCGCGAAACAACCGTGCGTGGCCGACGCGCGCCGTATAGAAAAGAAGCGAATCGAGGCCCGTTTGGCGGAAATGATCCAGCATCTCCCCCGTGATCGGCAGGTATTTGGTCCGACCGACCGTGGTGCCGGATGAGACGGCGTAATAGGCGCATTGGCCGGGCCAGAGCACATCGGCCTCGCCGCGTTTCATGCGCTCGATGAACGGAGAAAACTGTTCGTAGGTCTGCGGGGGAATGCGGCCGCGAAACGTTTCGTATTTCAGG
>CALFNJ010000607.1 GCA_937902865.1 uncultured Opitutaceae bacterium | reverse complement strand
GGCGTGAAGTGGCCCCTGCTGGCGCAGGCGCGCGAGATGCCGCTCTACGAGGGAGTCACGCTGTGCCTGCTCGTCGCCATGTCGCTCCTGGCGCTGCTGGGTCTGCGCTACCCGGTGCGGCTCCTGCCGGTGCTGCTCTTCGAGACCACCTGGAAGCTGCTGTGGCTCGGGCTCGGCGCGCTGCCGCACGGGATGAGCGGGGGCGTCGACGCCGCCGAGTCGCGGATCATCGGGACGGTTCGCCCTATCTTCGACATCGAGCGGCGCTCAACGCGCTCCTTGTCAGGTATCTTTCAGCGGCGTGACGGAAAACATCCGTCCACGCTTTTTCACTTGGGTGCGGCGAGCGGCGGTTCCTAACCTCCGGCATGTCGTCCAGCGAGCTGACCGAGCAGCAGGCGTTTCTCGCCCTGAACGCGCTCCCGAACATCGGACCGATCACGCTCAATCGGCTGCTGGAGGAACTCGGCGGCGATCCGCGTGCGGTGTTTACGACGGACGCCCGGCGCCTTGGCGCGGTAAAAGGTGTTGGGCCGGTCATTAGCGGCACGCTGGCGGCGTGGCGCGAGCATTTCGATCTGGCTCGTGAGGAGGAGCGGATGACGCAGGCGGGTGTGTCGTTCCTCACGACGAGAGATCCGGCCTATCCGCGTTTGCTGCGGGAGATCAACGATCCGCCGATCGGACTTTATCGGCGGGGCGGGTACGATTTCTCCCAGCCGTCGATCGCCATCGTCGGCTCGCGGCGCACCACGCTCTATGGGCAGAGCGTCGCGAGAAAACTGGGAAGTGATCTGGCCCGTCTTGGCTTCTGCGTGGTCAGCGGCCTGGCGCGCGGCATCGACACCGCGGCGCATGAAGGCGCGCTCGAGGCGGGCGGACGCACGGCCGCGGTGCTGGGCACGGGCATCGACATCGTTTACCCGCCGGAAAATCTGGCGCTCTATCGGCGACTCGAGGAGTCAGGCGCGATTCTCTCGGAATTCCCCTTCGGCCGCAGGGCGGACAAGCAATCCTTTGCGATGCGCAATCGGATCGTGTCCGGGATGTGCGAGGCGGTCGTGGTGGTGGAGAGCGACGTCAGCGGCGGCGCGATGATCACCGCGCGTTTCGCCGGCGAGCAGGGCCGCCTGCTGTTCGCCGTGCCGGGACGAATCGACCAGAGTTCGAGCGCGGGCTGTCATCAGCTCATCCGCGACGGTGCGACGTTGCTGACGAGCATCGACGACCTGTTGTCGGAGTTGAACTATCTCGACGGCCTGCGTCCGGCGGCGATCGGCGAAAAGGCCTCCGACGTGGTGGCCGGGCGGCCGGCGAATCTCACGGAGGACGAGGCCCGCGTTTTCGCGGGTTTCACGGGTGGCGAGATTTTGTCGGTCGACGACCTGGCCGGTCAGACCGGACTGTCCGCCGCGCAGCTTTCCGCGATCCTGATGATGCTCGAGCTGAAGCGCCTCGTGGTGAAACGCGCGGACGGGGCGTTTGAAGCGCGGAGCTGAGAGCGTGCGGGCTCCGGGGTAGGGGCGTTCTTCATGGACGCCCAGGTTCCCGGTTGGCGGAGCGAATGGGCGTCCGCAAGGAACGCCCCTACATCGAACCGTCTCGATCCGGTGTCGCACAGAGGCCACGGAGTACACGGAGATTGGAAGTGGATTCAGATTCTCTGTGTACTCCGTGGTCTCTGTGTGAAATTTCAGGTCAACCCGGCGGCCAGGTGAGCTGGCGCTTGGCGAGGAGGTGGACGTGGACGTGTGGGACGGTTTCGCTGGCGTCGGGGCCGCTGTTGATCACGAGGCGGAAGCCGCGGGCGAGATTCAGCTTTTTCGCGACGACGCCGGCGGTGACGAGGAGATGACCGAGGACGGGCTCATCCGCGGCGGTGGCGGCGCCGATGCGTTCGATGACCTGCTTCGGAATGATGAGCAGGTGCACGGGCGCCTTCGGCTCGATGTCATGGATGACGATGCAGCGGTCGTCCTCGTGCTCGATCTTCGCCGGAATCTCCCGGTCGATGATTTTTTGGAAAATGGTTTTAGGCATGACGTCGAAAGGATCGGAGGAAGGTCACCACGAAATACACGAAACACCCGAAATGAGGAGAAAGTTTGAGTGCCGATCCTCGGAACGACGGAATTTCACCACAGAGACACGGAGGCACGGAGAGATCTGATTTACTTGGAGCTGGGGAAATCAGGAGTCCAATTTCTGGTGTAGGGGCGTCCCTTGGGACGCCCGTTCGCTCTGCCAACCGGAACCGCATTACCGAGTGGAAAGCGGGCAATAGGTAACGGGCGTCCGCAAGGAACGCCCCTACACGGATCCCGGTTCGTGATGAGAGGCTGATCGTCTCTGTGTCTCGGTGCCTCTGTGGTGAAATTCCGACAAGGTCGCGGATGGAGTCCAAGCGGATGGGCAGGGCCGCCCGTCCTTACCTTTTCAGAGGAAGAGCAGTTGCAGATCCGCGGAGCGGGCAGTTCGGGCGGCGGTGAGGTCGCGGACGAAGGCGAGGGCCTCCTCGTAGTCCCGCTGGCGGCGCGGCGTGGCGCGGCGGTGGGGCGGGATGAGTGCGGGGCGCAAATTGGTGACGAGCAGCGTCGATTCGCGATAGGGCGCGAGTTTCTTCAGCCCGGCCATCAGCTCGGCCCGGGCGAAGAGCGGCGTCGCGGCGGTCGGCGTAAGCGCGGCGTCCCAGTGGAAAAAGCCGCGCCGGGGAAAATGAGCGAAATGCTTCGCGAGCAGGTGCGCGGCGGCGGCGTTGAACTCGGCATCGAATTTCGCGGCGAATTCCGGATGCGCTGCGGTCTGCGCGGTCAGCTCGGCGAGGCTGAAGGCGATGGCCTCCCGGATCTGCTGCGCGAGGTAGAGATCGTGGCCCGTGACCTCGGCAAACAAGGCGTTGATGAAATGCAGGCGACGCAGTTCGTCGCGGGAAGGAGCGGGCATGCGGAGGCGGAACGGTAGCCGGGAGCAGAAGGTCAGCTGAGGGGCGGCGCGAAAATTGAGTCAGCGCGCAAGCACGGAGCGGCTTCGCCGCAACGCGTGAGGGACAACGCGTTCCACCTAGGAATTTTCGGGCTTGGACTTGCCCAGGCTGCTGATCTCGTCGACGAACTCTCCGACGTCGCGGAATTCCTTGTAGACGCTGGCGAAGCGCACGTAGGCAACCTGGTCGATGCGCCGCAGACGCTGCATCACGGCATCGCCGATGGCCTGGGAAGGAATCTCGCTTTCGTACTGGGCCTCGAGCACGTCCATGACGTCTTCGACCAGCATCGTCATCTGCTCGGCATCAACGGGGCGTTTGTGGCAGGCGGCGCGGACGGCGTGGGTGAGCTTCTCGCGGACGAAATCCTCCCGGCGGCCGTCGCGCTTGATCACGATCATGCCGTCGCGGACGAGCGACTCGGTCGTGGTGAAACGATTGCCGCATTCCAGGCATTCCCGGCGACGGCGGATCGTATTCCCCTCTTTGCTGATGCGGGAGTCGATCACCTTGTCCTCAATCGAAGTGCACTTCGGGCAGCGCATGGGTGGTGGAGCGAAAAAGTAGCGAGTAGTGAGTAGCGGGTAGCGAGTAGAAGGCGGGACGGAGTTGAGAGTTATCAGGAGAACCGGTCTCGGAAGGTTCGATATGCTCGCTAGTCACTACCCGCTACTCGCTACTATCTGTTACAATTTTGTCTCAGTTCAGTTCCAAAAAGTTCTGCAGGATCTTCATCCCGCCCTCGGTGGCGATGGACTCGGGATGGAACTGCACGCCCCAGATGGGCAAGGATTTGTGGCGCAACCCCATGATCTCGCCCTCGGCCGTGTCGGCGGTGACCTCGAGGCAATCGGGCAGAGAGCTGCGCTCGACGAGCAGGGAGTGGTAGCGGGTCGCGGGAAAATTTTGCGGCAGGCCCCGGAAGAGATCGGTGTTCCGATGGCGGATCGGCGAAGTCTTGCCGTGCATGAGGCGGTCGGCGCGGACGACCTTGCCGCCAAAATAGTGGCCGATCGACTGATGGCCGAGGCAGACCCCGAAAATGGGCTTCTGGCCGGCGAACGCCTTGATCATCTCGAGGGAAACTCCGGCTTCGGCGGGTGAACACGGACCAGGGGAGATCAGCACTCGGTCGGGCTTGAGGGCCAGCGCCTCGGCGGGAGTGATCTCGTTGTTGCGATAAACGCGCTGTTCCACGCCCAACTGACCGAAGTATTGGACGAGGTTGAAGGTGAAGGAATCGTAGTTGTCGATGACGAGCAGCACGTGAAGGCAATTACCCATAGGTTGACAGGGGGGTCAAGCGTCCGGGTAGGGTGGAGGCTGCGCCATGGCCGGACATTTCGACCTCCTGAAAGCCGATTCTGCGACAGCCGCCCGACGGGGGCGGCTGCGGACCCGGCATGGCGTGATCGAGACCCCGATCTTCATGCCGGTGGGTACGCAGGGCACGGTTAAGTCCATCACTCCCACTCACCTCCACGAGATCGGCGCCCAGATCATCCTGGGCAACACCTACCATCTCAACCTGCGCCCGGGCTCCGAACTGATCCGCGACCTCGGCGGTCTGCACAAATTCATGGGTTGGAATGGCCCGATCCTGACGGATAGCGGCGGTTTCCAGGTTTTCAGCCTGGCGAAGCTCCGCGACATCAAGGACGAGGGGGTGGCGTTCCAATCCCACCTTGACGGCGCGAAACTCTTCCTCGGGCCGCGCGAGGTGATGACGATCCAGCAGAACCTGGGCAGCGACATCGCCATGGTCATCGACGAATGTCCCCCCTGGCCCTGCGAACGCGATGCCTGTGCCAAGGCGGTGGCACGGAGCTATCGTTGGGCGAAGCAATGTCGGGAAATTGCGACCGACAACGGCTTCCTCGCTGCGGGCCATCATGTGTTCGCGATCGTCCAGGGATCGACTTTCGACGATCTGCGGCGTGAGGCGGCGGAGTCTCTCGCCGCACTGGATTTTCCGGGCTATGCGGTCGGTGGCGTGAGCGTGGGCGAGCCCGAGCCCGAGATGCTCAAGCAGGTGGGCGCCACCACGCCATTCCTGCCGGCGGACAAGCCCCGCTACACCATGGGACTCGGGACGCCGACGCAGATCCTGAAGATGATCGCGCTCGGCGTGGACATGTTTGACTGCGTGCTGCCGACGCGCGTCGCCCGCAACGGCCTCGTCTTCACGCCGGATGGCCCGATGAACCTGCGCAACGAGCGCTATCGGACCGATCCCAAGCCGATCGTCGAAGGGCTGAACAACTATACGGCTAATTTCTCCCGGGCGTACCTCAGGCACCTCACGCTCGCCGGCGAAATCCTGAGCTGCACGCTGCTCACGATCCACAACCTGCATTTCTACCTCGACCTGATGGCGCAGGCGCGCGCGCACCTGGAGGCGGGCGACTATGGTTCGTGGCACCGCGAGTGGATCGCGCGCTACGAAGCCGGCGCCACGGCGCGCTAACAGGTGGGGCGAACCGTCCCCGGTGAGCCGCGGTTAGGGAGCTGCAAACGGAGGAATCGGAGGATTGGCCGCAAGAAGGCGCAGAGAACGCAAAAAGGAATTTCGCCTGGATCGTCGATGTAGGGGCGTCGCTTGGGACGCCCGTCTTTGCGCAGTTTTAACCAAACCGGACGTCCCAAGGGACGCCCCTACATTTTTTGCGTGGTTTGCGCCTTTTCGCGGCCAATTGGTTTCGATCGACTTGGATTTCCCTGCATCTCCAAGTTCCGGAGGCTGAAGTATCTCCCAAGGTTTTGCTGGCGAACCATCCGCGGTTTTCCAAGTCTGTCCCGCATGCGCATTCTTGTCA
>CALFNJ010000606.1 GCA_937902865.1 uncultured Opitutaceae bacterium | reverse complement strand
CCTTCAATTCGGCCAGCATGGTGTTGAGCACGCGATAGAGCGCCGCATCGTCCGCGGCCGCCTCGGCCTGCGGACGGTATTTCGCCTTCATCGCCGGCCAGTCCACGCCCCGGAACTTCGCGTCGAAGAAACGTTCGTCGACCAGCTTCCAGGCCCGATCGAAAACTTGGTCATTGCGCTGCGCGCGCCGCTCCGCCGACAACGCCGGCGGCTCGATGTAGGCGCGCGGACCGGTCGCGCAGCCAGCCAGCAGCAGCAGCGCTATGAACGCGAGGAGGCCAGGAAGGCATTTCCGGCTCCGACGCCACGGATCCGACTCGGACCGACCTCGGTCTCGCTCCTGTAAAACACGGATCGAAAGGATCGGAATTTTCACAGGAGGAGAATCCGAGGACGGAAGAGACGGAGAGACAAGCTCAGCGCGCCTTGCCCTGGCATCGATCGCGGAGGCCGCGGGTGGACCGCGACCTCTGGGCGCGGTTTGTCCGCTTTGGTCACCGCCATCTCACAAGCCACGTCCCACCAGCCACCGTCGCCCGGAGGTCGACGGCCACCTACGGTCGGCGATCAGAGAACGCAGGCCGCCCAGCTCAGACCTCCACGAGGTCCTTCTCGACCTTGAGATTGCCGATGATGAAGTCCTGCCGCTCGGGCGTGTTCTTGCCCATGAAGAAGGACAGGAGCTCGTCGGTGTTGTGCAGGTGCGCGAGGGAAACCGGCTCGAGGCGGATGTTCTCGCCGATGAAATCCTTGAACTCACCGGCGGAGATTTCGCCGAGGCCCTTGAAGCGGGTGATCTCGTGGCTCGCGCCGAGCTTCGCCATCGCGGCCTGCTTCTCCTCCTCGGAGTAGCAGTAGATCGTCTCCTTCTTGTTGCGCACGCGGAAGAGCGGCGTCTCGAGGATGTGCAGGTGCCCGCGCGCGATCAGGTCGGGGAAGAACTGCAGGAAGAACGAGATCAGCAGCAGGCGGATGTGCATGCCGTCCACGTCGGCGTCGGTCGCGATGACAACCTTGCCGTAGCGCAGGTGATCGAGGCCTTCCTCGATGTTCAGCGCGGACTGCAGGAGGTGAAACTCCTCGTTCTCGTAGATGACTTTCTTGCTCAGGCTGTAGGTGTTGAGCGGCTTGCCCTTGAGCGCGAAGACCGCCTGGGTCTGGACATCGCGGCAGGCCGTGAGCGAGCCGGCGGCGGAGTCGCCTTCGACGATGAACAGGCTCGATTCCTCCGCGCGCGGGTTCTTGTCGCCGAGATGGAGGCGGCAATCGCGCAGCTTGCGGTTGTGCAGGGAAGCCTTCTTCGCGCGTTCGCGGGCGATGCTGCGAATGCCGGCGAGCTCCTTCCGCTCGTGCTCGCTCGCCTCGATCTTGCGCCGGATCGCCTCGGCTGTCTCGGGATTGCGGTGCAGATGGACGTCGAGGGACTGCTGGATGAACTTGCCAACGAAATCCTTCAGTGACGGGCCATCCGGCCCGACGTTGTTCGAGCCGAGCTTCGTCTTCGTCTGCGACTCGAAGACCGGCTCGACTACGCGGACGGAGATCGCCGCGACGATCGACTGGCGGATGTCCGCGGCATCGAACTCCTTCTTGTAGAAATTCCGCAACGTCTCGACGACCGCCTCGCGGAAGGCCGCCTGGTGCGTGCCGCCCATCGTCGTATGCTGGCCGTTGACGAACGAGAAGTACTCCTCGCCGTAGTGCGAACCGTGCGTGAGCGCGACCTCGATGTCGTCGCCCTCGAGATGGATGATCGGGTAAAGCGTCTCGCCCGTGAGATTCTTCTGCAGGAGATCCTGCAGGCCGTGCTCGGACTTGAACGGCTCGCCGTTGAGCGTGAGGGTCAGCCCGCGGTTGAGGAAGGCGTAGTTCCACAGCATGTCCTCGATGAACTCCGCGCGGAACTTGAAGTCCCTCCCGAAGAGCGCCTCGTCGGGCGTGAACTCGATGATCGTGCCGTTGCGCTCGTCGGTCTTGGTGACGCGGTGGTCCTTCTTCAACTTGCCCTTCTCAAACTCGACCACCTTGGTCTCGCCCTCGCGCACGGCTTGGGCGCGGTAGGTGGCGGAGAGGGCGTTGACCGCCTTCTGGCCGACGCCGTTCAGTCCGACGGCTTTTTGGAAGGTCTCGGAGTCGTATTTCGCGCCGGTGTTGATGATGGAGACGCAGTCCACGAGTTTGCCCAGCGGGATGCCGCGGCCGTAGTCGCGCACGCGCAGGGTGCGGTCGGTCAGCTCGACCTCGATCTTTTTGCCGTGGCCCATCGTGAACTCGTCGATGCAGTTATCGATCGTCTCCTTG
>CALFNJ010000605.1 GCA_937902865.1 uncultured Opitutaceae bacterium | reverse complement strand
CAGCTGGGACACCGAGGCGCTGATGTTGGGCAGCTTGATGATGTTGGCCTCGGGCTTGAGCGTGAGGGCGCCGAGCTCGGCGAGGGCGTCGGGGACGCGCTGATTGGCGGGAAGCAGGTCTGCGAACGCAGCGAGAATGCGGCCGGCCAGGGAGATATCCCGGGTCTCCACGGCGATCCCCGAGTGCTTCGTGAAAGCCTGGATGATCGGCAGGAGGGAATAGGTGGCGAGCGCGGGGGCCTCGTCGGTTTTGGTGTAGATGATGGTCGGGTTCGCGGCGGACATGGTGGGAAAAGAAGCCGGCAAGCAGAAGGCACGCGCGGAGACGGGTCAAAAGGGAAATACGGAGAGACGACGAACCTTCGGAATTTCACCACAGAGGCACAGAGCCACAGAGATCAAACCTGTCGGGATATGAATCCGTATTCTCGGTGCCTCTGTGTCTCTGTGGTGAAATTCCGAAATAGGTCACTGCTTGCGGAAGGATATGATCAGCGCGACCGGACGCTCGGGCCATTCGCCCAGACGCCTTCGACCTGGAGAATCGATGAACTCGTGGGCAGGCCGCGTTCGTGTTCGAGGAGACGGTTGAGCAGGAGGTCGACCGCGGCCGCGCCGATCGCGGGGGAGCGCTGGTCGATGCCGGCGCGGTCGGTGGTGCAGCGATCGAGGTCGACGAAGCCGATGTCCGCGGGAACGCGCAGCCCGAGTTGCTTGAGCCAGTCGAGCCAGTGGTTGCCCTGGCCGATGATCACGTCGGGGCGGTGCTTCCGGTGCCAGGCGGCGAAGCGGTCAAAGGCCAGTTCATCGAGCCAGAGCGGCGGCACGCGGTCGCGCGCGGGCATCTGCTGCTGGCGGTGGAAGAATGGAGCGGACCAGGCGCCGCCGGTCTTGGCCTCCTGGTAATCGCGCAGGGCGAGCCCGGGCCGCCGGTAGCCGCGGGCGTGAAGCTCGTCCAACGCCTGGATCATGCCGCGGAAATGATGATGCACGGCGCAGGGCAGGGGCAGGTCGGGGAAGGGAGCGCCGACCTTGACCGCGCAGAAACGCTGCCAGTTCAACTCGGGAGTCTGCGTCCAGCCGGTGGTCGGACCGATGAGGAGCCCGGTGATGCCGCGGGCTTCGAGGATGGCGGTCGTCCGCCGTGGATTCAGTCCGGGCGCTTTCATCCAAAACGGCACCACCTGCAGGCCGAGCTGCTCGCCGCGCGTCTCGGCCCCGGTGAAGAATTGGCGGAACGTGATCTGGTCACGCCAGGCGGTCGGCGTCGCGTCGAACGTCAGGTAGGCCACCTGGCCGAGTCCGCGGTGTTCGCCGCCGCCTCGCGCCCGTCGCATCACCGCGCCGACCAGCGGGCTGTGGCGGTAGCCGAGCGAGCGCGCGATCCGGCGGATGCGGCGCGTGGTTTCCTCCGGGAGCACGCGATGACCGCGGAGGGCGCGGGACACGGTGGACTTGTCGACGCCCGCCACGTCGGCGATGCGGGCGAGCGTCGGAGCAGCGGGCTTGGCGCGGCGCTTGGGGGAGGAGGCCGAAGAGGTGGCGGCAGGCATGGCGGACGGAAATTTTTGGAACGGAGTGGTGATCCTGAAATTTTATGCAACAGTTGCACAATCCCGATCTCGTCCGGCGAAACCGCGTGTTTTACCCGATGGGCTGCTTTTGCCGCCAGTGGCGGCGTCTCCCAATCCAGCCGCGCCTCACGGCGGCTGCTCCACTCTGCCTCCCATTCCTCCTGTCTCCCGATCAAAATGACTACATTCCGTTCCCTGGCCGTGGCGGCCATCGGCCTGCTCATCTGCTCCAGCCTGCCTCTCCGGGCGGCGGACACGCGTTTCACGCCGCCGGCGACGCCGCGGGCGACCTACAATTTCAATCCGGGCTGGAAGTTCTCCTTCGGTGACGCGACCGGCGCGGACCAGCCGGGGTTCGATGACTCCGCGTGGTCAAGCGTGAGCTTGCCGCACACCTGGAACGAGACGGACACGTATCGCGCCTACATCAGCCACAGCGGCGGTGATCAGAGCGAGAGA
>CALFNJ010000604.1 GCA_937902865.1 uncultured Opitutaceae bacterium | reverse complement strand
GAAGAGCTTTTTCATAGGCGGAGAGAAGAAACCGAACCGGTTCAAAAATTGACCGACAAAATCTGCGAGAGTTCGGGCCAGTCTTCCCACGCACGCTCGGCGATCCGATCAACTGGTCGTCCGGGATCCATTTCTGAAGGTTCACCACAAAGGCACGAAGGCACAAAGACCGATTTTCAACAGCCATGCCCGGCGATTCTTTGTGCCTTCGTGCCTTGGTGGTTGAACCTCCGGAACATGGCCGGCTGACCAAGCGATCTCCGCTTACTTCGGAAACGTCGCGCCGCCCAGTTCGAGATAGGCCTGCTGCACGTGGGCGGTCATCGTCGGCATGACGTAGCGCGCGATGTGCGGATCCTTCTTCAACGCCGCGCCGATCTGCGGCGCGGCGGCCTTGATCTCCGCCGCCGACTTGCCGGCGTCGACCAGCGTCTTCACCTGCGCCAGCAGCGCCTCAAAATAGGCCTGCTGGTCAGCGATGATCTCGGCGCCGCCCATCGGACCGTGACCCGGGCAGACTTTTTCCGCGCCGAGTTGCTTCACAAGCTCGAGGGTCTTGATCCACTGGTGGAGATTGCCGTCGTCGACTTTGTTCTGCGGGCCGTTCACACAGGCGTCGCCGGTGAAGAGGACCTTCTCCTTCGGCAGCCAGACGTACACATCGCCGGGCGTATGCCCGGTGCCGTAACAGTGCAGCTCCACGCGCCGGTGTCCGTCGTCGAAGATCAGCTCATCCGGAAACAGCAGGATGGGCGGACGCAGCTTGGTCGCCGCCACGTCCGGCCGCACCTTGGCGGTTTCCTCCCACTTTCCCGGAGATCCGCCGTAATAACCGGTCTCCAGCTTCTTCATTTCCTCGAGCGCCTTCGTGCTCGCGATGATCGTGGCGCCGGCGTCGGCCCAGAGCTGGTTGCCGTAGGCGTGATCAGGATGGTGGTGCGTGTTGACCACGAAGCGGATCGGCTTGTCCGAGGTTTCCTTGACCTTCGGCATCACGATCTGCGCGCCCGACGGGTAGTTCGCGTCGATCACGAGGATGAAATCGTCGAACACGATCCAGCCGTTGTTGCTGTGGCCGCGCCGCGGGTCGCCCTCGTGGAAATAGACGCCGGGAGCGACGTTCTGAGTCGTGTTGATCTGCGCCAAGGCCGCCGGCGCCGAGGACGACAGCAGGCCCGCCACGCACGCCGCCGGGAGAAGGGAACGAAGAAGATTCATGGGGAAACAGGAGGTAAGCTAAGCCCTCCTCTTTGGCGCTCCCCTCGCCCGGATTCAAAGGAAAAGGCAGCTCTTCCTCCCTAACCCAACGTCCAACATTCAACGTTGAACATCCAACGTCCAACGCGGACGCGGAGTGGAATCTCCTCTTGGATCGGACTTGGTTCGAAAGTTGGCCGTTGAACGTTTGCTCGAAAAGGGGGACGCGAGGGTTAAGCGCGAAGACGCAAAGGCGCAAAGAGCGGTGAAGGCAGCGGAGAACCTGCCCGCCTTTGCGTCTTCGCGTCTTTGCGCTTAACCCCTCAGGTTTTCCTGGATCGACACTCGATTTCCTGAGTTCCAGATAACGCCGCCCACTGTCGACGTAGGCCAGGTCTTCGACCTGGCCGGGCGGGTCAAAGACCCGCCCTACGCTACGTTCACAGCCGCGGCGGCATCGCGCGCTCGAGACCGGCGGTCACGTTCACCGGCTTCGACGTGATCTTCACCGTCGCGGGTTTCAGACCGTTGCGCGTCGCCGTCACCGTGATCTCGCCGGGCGTCAGCGTCGAACGAACCGCCACCCGGTTGATGCCGCATTCGGTGTCGAGATAGAGGTTGTTCGTGCTGTCGAGCTTCGCCGCGTTGAAACCGCCGCGCCAGACCAGCGGTCCGCTCACGGCGAAATCGACGCGCGCCTCGTCCGTCGGGCAGCGTCGGCCTTGGGCGTCCACGACTTCAACATCGATCAGCGCCACATCGCTGCCGTCCGCCTGCAGGCCCTGCGACCCCGTGATCGGGGTGAGCCGGATCGCCGCCGGTTCCCCGGCGGTCTGGATTTCCTGCTGCGCGACCACTTTGCCGCCCTTGCGCGCGATCGCTTTGATCGTGCCGGGCTCAAACGCGACGTTCGGAAACGCATAGATGCAGCCGGTGTCGTCGTTCGTCAGCGCCTCGGTCGCGGGCGGACGCGGGCCGCCGAAGGAATCGACGAAGGTCGTCGGCTTGTTCTGCGTGCCGAGGGATTTGCCGTTCACGAAGAACTCAACTTCGTCCGCGTGGCTCGCCGCGACGTACATCGTCTTCTTCGTGCCCGCGGGATAATTCCAGTGGCCGATGATGTGCAGGTCGGGCTGGTC
>CALFNJ010000603.1 GCA_937902865.1 uncultured Opitutaceae bacterium | reverse complement strand
AGGGCGAGTCTGCTGAGCCTGACCCACCTAACCCGAAGACCATCCAGGAGGCGAGCGGCGTTTCCGGGTGGACACGGCATGATCTGCGCCGGACCGGTGCCACGATGCTCGGCGACATGGGCGAGATGCCCGACATCATCGAGGCGGCGCTGAACCACGTAGCGATCCATTCGCCCCTGGCTGCCACCTATAATCGGAGCCGCTACCGGCCGCAGGTGGCCGCGGCGCTGCAGCGGTTGGCAGACGCTCTGGACGGCATTGTGGACGGGGCGGGGGCGGTGTTCTGGGCGCAGAGGGGGGCGGCGCCGAGGAGCAGGACCAGGAGGTAACGCAGGGACTTTTTCATGACGCAGGCGAGGGGTTTCGCGGAAGCGGGGTAGTAATCATGGTGGGACGGCATGGAGGAAAACTCCATTGGGGAACCGGCTCACGACGACGGGGCCGAATGTGCTTCGGGGGATGCCTGAGGCGAGAAAAAATCGGAATCGGAATTTCATCAGAGGCATGGAGACACGGAGAAATCGGTGCACAGGTAGGGACGTTCCTTGCGGCCGCCCTTCCGGATTTGAACCGGGCGTCCGCAAGGAACGCCCCTACCTCGATCGGATCAATCTCCGTGTCTCTGTGCCTCGGTGGTGAAATTCCGGGAATGGTCGCCGCGTGAAACATCAGAAGGTTTTTTCGGGAAGCGCGGGATTGTAGTTGGCGGGGTGGGGCGGACCCGTATTAGCGTGCGACCGGTTCTGCTTCCCCCTCGTCCGTCCGGCGAACCCCGCTTGTCGCGGCCGGTCGGCCTTCCCCGTCAACCCGTTCGTTCTCGCCGCGCCCGTGCCCGCGGCCAGCCCCAGCTCAAGGAGAAGAAAAGATGTTCAAACAACTTCTGACCCCGGTCGGCAACAGCCTCGGCCTCTCGTTTTTCGTCGCGGCCCTGCCCGTCATCACGATCCTGCTTCTCCTCGGCGTGATGCGCCGTCCGGCGTGGCAGGCGGCGCTCGCGGGCCTCATCGTCGGTTTGCTCATCGCCGTCACCTCCTGGCAGATGCCGATGAATCTCGCGATGGGTTCGATCGCGAACGGCGCCATCTTCGCCCTCTGGCCGGTCATGTGGATCGTGATCGCGGCGCTGCTGCTCTATAATATTTCCGTGGCGTCGGGCCGCTTCGAGGCCTTCCGCGTCTGGGTCATCAAGCATCTGCCGAACGACCGCCGTGTTGTTCTGATCGTGATCGGCTTCTGCTTCGGCGCGCTGCTCGAGGGCATCGCCGGATTCGGCACGCCGGTGGCGATCACGAGCTCGCTGCTCATCCTGGTGGGCTTTCCACCGCTGGAGGCGCTGGTCTTCGTGCTGATCTTCAACACCGCGCCCGTGGCGTTCGGCGCGCTCGGCACTCCGGTCACCGTGCTCGGCGCCGTCACCAACCTGCCTCCGGCCACGCTCGGCGCGATGATCGGGCGGCAACTGCCGTTCATGGCGCTGCTGCTGCCGTTTTATGTCATGGTGATGTACGGCGGCTGGCGTTCGGTGCGCGCGCTCTGGCCGGCGCTGCTCGTGTCCGGCGGCAGCTTTGCGGCGGCGCAGTTCGTGACCTCCAATCTGGTCGATTACTCGCTCACCGACGTTCTTTCCTCGATGGGCTCGCTGATCGTGACGCTGCTCTTCCTGCGCGTGTGGCGTCCGGCGCCCGATCCGGAATTCACGATCAACACGGCGCCGCTGGCGAACCAGCCGGTGTCGACCTCCGCCGTGGCGCCCTGGCAGGGCTGGCTGCCGTGGATCATCGTGTCGGCCACGGTGGTCGTCTGGACGGAGCTCAAGGTCGCCGCCCACGGCGTGCAGAACATCGCGTGGCCAGGCCTCCACAACGCGATCTCGATCACGCTTTATCATGACAAGCCGTACGCGGCGGTCTGGAAATTCGAGCCGTATGGCACGGGCACGGCGATCCTCGCCGCATGCATCATCACGGCGATCATCGTCCGACTCTCGCCGGCGGCGTTCTTCCGCTGTGTCGGTGAAACCTTCCGCCAGATCTGGCTCGCGGTGATCACCGTGATGCTGATCGTCGGCCTCGCCTACCTGATGAACTACTCCGGTCTGGCCTACACGCTGGGCCAGGGCGTCGCCTCGACGGGTCACTTCTTCGTGCTGCTCTCGCCGTTCCTCGGCTGGGTGGCGGTGATGCTCTCGGGCAGCGATTCCTCGGGCAACGCCCTCTTCGGCAACCTCCAGGTCGTGGCGGCGCGGCAGCTCAATCTCGATCCGGTGCTCTTCGCCGCGACGAACTCCTCGGGCGGCGTGATGGGCAAGATGATCTCGCCGCAGAACATCGCCACGGGCGTCTCGGTCACGAACCTGAAGGGCCAGGAAGGCACCGTGTTCGCGCGCACCTTCTGGCACAGCATCGTGCTCACGCTGATCCTCGTCGTCCTGGTGGTGATCCAGCAGTACGTGACGCCCGGCATCATCCCGCACGCGCCGACGGCGCCCTGACGGCGGCACTTCGGAATTTCACCACAGAGGCACGGAGGCACAGAGATCGATCGTCTGCTGAATTTGGTCCCGCTCTCTCCGTGTCTCTGTGCCTCTGTGGTGAAATCCGGAGTTTCGTCGTCTCCGATCTCCAGGTTGAACCGTTCCTGCTCCTTTTCCTGATTTCCTGAGTTCCAGATAACCCCATCCCATTCCGATCCCATGGCTGCTCCCTTCCAACATCTCGACCATATCGCGATCGTCGTGCGCGACACCGATGAAGCCCTCAAATTCTATCGCGACCGTCTCGGCCTGCCCCTGCTGTTCAGCCAGGTGATGCCGGACGCGCCGATCCGCCTGACGCATCTCGATGCCGGCAACGGCGTGCATATCCAGCTCGTGCAGCCGTTGAAGCCCGAGCATCCGCTCCACGCCTGGCTGGAGAAGAACGGCGAAGGCCTGCAGCACCTCTGTTTCAAGGTGGATAACGTCGCTGAATCGATGAAGACCCTGCCCGGACTGGGCCTAGCGATGCGCGACAAGGCGCCGCGCAGCGGCCCGAACGGACGCGCCTCCGCCTTTCTCGATCCGGCGGCGACGCGCGGCGTGCCACTCGAGATCACGTCGGATCCGCGCGCCTAGGCGTGCGATCTTCCGGATTTCGCGCGGAGGCGCAGAAACGCGGAGTTCGATCCTCCGCCGGAATTCAATCCGGGTTTCCCCGTGTCTCGGTGTCGCTGTGGTGAAATTCCGAAGGAAGGACGCTGCGCTTAGGGAGGCGGAAAAGATTTTTTGTCCGGTTTTCCCGCCGGCGCTGTTTAGCATCTGAATATGGTCGAGGATGCCGAGCTGCTTCGTCGCTACGTGGAGGAGGGATCGGAGGAGGCGTTTGCCGAGCTGGTGCGCCGGCATCTCAGCCTGGTTTATTTCGGAGCGCTGCGCCGGACATCCGGTGACGCTCATCTCGCGGCGGAGGTCAGCCAGAGCGTGTTCATCAGCCTGGCGCAGAACGCCCGTTCGCTGCAGCGCCATCCGGTGCTGAGTGCCTGGCTTTTCACCACGACCCGGAATGCCGCGATCAACGCGCGGATCAAGGAAAGCCGGCGCCAGCAGCGGGAACAGGAAGCCTTCACCATGCACGAATCACTGGCCGAACCCGGGCAACCGGCCGACTGGGAGCACCTGTCCCCACTGTTGTTCGAGACGCTCGATCTGCTGCCGGAGCAGGACCGTTCTGCGGTGCTGCTGCGGTTTTTCGGGGAACGTGCCTTTGCGGAAATCGGGGAGAAGCTTCAGCTCAGCGAGGAGGCCGCGAGGAAG
>CALFNJ010000602.1 GCA_937902865.1 uncultured Opitutaceae bacterium | reverse complement strand
TGTGCGGGGAGGGCCGGGTCGAGCGTTCGGGAAAATCGAAGCCGGCCGTGTGATCGGTGACGCGCAGCTCGATCTCCTCCGGGGTGAACAGCGCCTCCGCCACCGGTTCCGCCTGGCTGGGCGCGGAGCGATCGGCGTACTCGACGGCGTTGTTCGCCGCCTCGGCCAGGCAAAGCTCGCAGGAAAACAGCTCGCGGTCCGACACGCCCTGACGCGCGAGGAAGCTGCGGACCTCCGCCGCCACCGCCCGCGCCGAAGCCGCGTTCGGAGCAAACGCAAGCCGCAGCGTCGCCGGGCGGATGGGCTGAAAGGAAGGAGAAATCACGGAAAGAGGAAAATTCGGAGAGGTGTCACGCGAAGACGCGAAGGACGCGAAGAAATGCCTGTTCTGGTTTCCCGCCTTCGCGTGCTTCGCGTCTTCGCGTGACACCCTTCGAATGGTTTGGTCTCAGCGTTGGACGATTTCGAAGAGCTGCTCCATCTGCGTGAGCTCGAGGAGCTGCTGCACCTCGGGTTTCGGATTGAGCAGGCGCAGCGTGATGCCGTCGTCCTCGCCGGCGGCGCGGTAGAGGGCGAAGAGCGCACCGAGGCCGCTGCTATCGACGAAGCGGGTTTCGGAGAGATCGATCTCGATCACCGGCGGCGCCTCGGGGAGCGCGGCGCGGACCTCCTCGCGGAACTGCGCCGAATTCACGGCGGTGAGCTCCGGGATCTCGGAGATGGTGAGGCACTGGCCCTGGTTTTGAATTTTCATAGAGAGGGATCATTCGCCTGGCGGGGCAGCTTGGGCGCGGCCGCGCCGGCCGGTGCGGCAATCCAGCCGAACGGCGCCCCGGGCGGGAGCGAGGTGTCGGTGACCCGCGCCGGAGAGCCCGGACGAGAACCGGGCCGGCCCGTGGCCAGCGCGGAGAGCGGACGGGCGAGCGAGCAGAGCAGGAAAGGGTCCGGCACGCGCAGCGAGGAATCGGTCTGCCAGTTCGTCAGCGAGCTGCCCCAGGCGAGCGAGTGCGACACCGAGGTCATCTGGCCCACGAGCGTATCCGGGCCGACCCAGCTCTGCGCCACCCGCGCGGCTCGCTCAACCACGGCGCGATCCTCGACGATCGCATTCGGCCCGACCGTCGCACCTGGCTCGACAAAGACCTGGTCGCCGATCCAGCAGGGAGCGACGATCTGCGCCTGCGGAGAGAGACGGGCGCGGCGGCCCACCCAGACCCCCGGCAGGAGTTCGCTGACCCGGATCCGCACCGGCGTGATGGCCTGCGGCATCCACGCGAGCAGCGCCGCGAACCAGCCCGCGTAGCTTTCGAACAAAGGCAGATCCGGGCAGCCCGGCAGATGCGACATCAGCACGACGTCGAGCGGCGCCGGCAGCCATTGGACGGGGGTCTCGTCGCGCAGCCGATAGGTGGCGACCGCCTCGGCCACCGTTGGTTCGAAACTGACGGAAACCACCTCGAGCCTCACGCCCCAGCGGGAGCCGCTGCCCACCGCGGCGCGGACCACGTCAACGCGATCGGAAGCCACGATCCGAATTTCGCGGGCGCCGCGGGCGGCGAGATGCTCGATCCAGTGGCAGACGAGGCACTCGCCCAGAATCGGAGCGGTCACGAGCGGACCTTCTTCCGCGAGCTGCGGAACCGCGGGTCGGATCGAGGGGCAGATGAGCAGAGCCTTCATCGTCGTCAATAGGCGCCGGAGCCGAACACCACCGCCCGCGGTGTGCGGGCGAGGATGCGCATGTCCTGCAGCAGGCTCTGGTTCTCGATGTACATCACATCGAGGCGCACCTGCCCGGGGAAATCGATCTCCGCGCGGCCGCTGACCTGCCAGAGACAGGTGAGGCCCGGCTTGACGAGCAGGCGCCGGCGGTCGGCCAGCGAGTAGAGTTCGACCTCGCGGGGCACCGGTGGGCGCGGCCCGACCAGCGACATGTCGCCGACGAGGACGTTGTAGAACTGCGGCAGCTCATCGAGGGAGAACCGCCGGAGCCAGCGGCCGATGCGCGTGATGCGCGGATCCTGCTTCAGCTTGAAAGTGACGCCGGTGCTGTGCTGGTTCGCCGCGAGGAGCGCCGCGAGCAGGCGGTCGGCGTCGGGCCGCATCGAGCGGAACTTGTACATCTTGAACTCCCGGCCAAAGCGACCGACCCGGGTCTGCGCGAACAGGACGGAGCCGCCGTCGAGCCGCACGAGTGCCGCGACCAGCAGCATCAGGGGGCTCAGGACCAGCAGCGCGGCCGCACTGCCGACGAGGTCCACCCCACGCTTGGCCACGTCCGCGCCCATGACCAGCCAGCGCCACATCACGCGGCGCAGCAGAAAATGCAGCCGCAGCCGGGCGAGGCCGAAGCGGCTTTGGAACGCGGTGAAATGTCCCAGCAGGGGCGATCCAAGGCGAAGGCGACGAAGCGTTTTCATCGCGCGGCCTCCACTGCCTGGCGCCACTCCGTGACCACCTGCGGCCGGGCGGCGACCCGGGCGAACAGGTTTTCGAGGCCATCGATATAACGGCTGAAATTGAAACGCTCCTCGGCGATCTGCCGGCCCTGCGCCCCGAGCCGCGCCGCCTGGGCCTTGTCGCGCAGCAGAGCCTCCACGCGGGCCGCAAAGAGGTCGCGATCCATCCAGGGCACGAGGTGGCCGTTGACGCCGTCGAGCAGCCATTCGCGAATGCCGCCCGCATCGAACGCCACGACCGGCAGGCCGCAGCGCATCGCCTCCAGGCCTGTCGCGCCAAAAGGCTCGGGCCAGACCGAGCTCATCACCGCGAGCGAGGCGTCCCGATAATAGTCCACCACCTGCGCCTGCGGCACGAAGCCCGCGAAGTGCACCCGATCGGTCAGTCCGAGTCGGCGGCTCAGTTGTTCGCAGGCGGCGCGATGACTGCCGTCGCCGAGAATGACGCATTCGAAGGGAACGGTGACGCGCGCGAGCGATTCCAGGAGCACATCGACCCCTTTGCCGCGGATGATCTGCCCTGCGTACACGATGAGATTGCGCTCGCTGAACGAGGGCGTCGCCGCCGCCATTCCGGCCCGCGGGACCGGGGGATGGATCTCGACGCGGTCCGCTCCGAAACCATTTCGCAGCAGTTCGCCGCGCATGTAGTCGGTCGCAACGACGAGACGGTCGAACTGCTTGTTCACCTCGATCTCGCGGCGCTTCGCGCGGTAGCTGACCCAGCGGACCGGGAAGCTCGCGTTGCCGCCGGCGCGCGCCACGCAGGCGCCGCAGGGAAAAATGCAGTAGGGCGAGAGCGCGCGCCGGCAGATTTGGCGGCTGAGGTAGCCGTATTTGTAGCCGCGCATGCAATAGAGGTCGTGATCATGCACCATGCGCACGACGGGCACGCCGCTGCCGGCAAGCGCGTCGAGGACACCCGGATCCGAGAATTTGTGGAGAAACACCAGGTCCGGCTCGAACTGCGCCAGCACCCGCGTCAGTCCGGCGCCGGCCGTGCGGCGGTGTGACTCGAGCGGAAAACGTTCCGCGAACGTCTCGCTCCATTCCCGCGATTCCGTCCCCGGGCCGTGGGCGAAAGCGAGCGTGTGTCCGCGGCGGCGCAGTTCCCCGGCCGCCGCCAGCACATTGACCTCCGCGCCCCCGAGGGCGCCGATGCGTTCGTGGACAAAGAGCAGCTTCATGGGGTGAAAGCCGAAAGGGGTGGGAGAGTGGTGGCGTAAGCGGTCACAAAACGGGCAAAAGCTGCGTTCCATTGTCACGTTCCCGCGGCGGAGGTTTGGTGGGTAAATACCCGCCTTTAGGGGCGCGGCGCGCCGGAGGCCTGCCGGAGGCGTGAGGCGGAAGGCGTGAGGGCAGAAGCCGGAGGCCGGATGATTGGAATGGATGAGGACTGAAGCCGGACGCCAGATGCCAGAGGCCAACCGGAAAGAACTTCGGCGCTTCTGCCCATCGGCTTTCC
>CALFNJ010000601.1 GCA_937902865.1 uncultured Opitutaceae bacterium | reverse complement strand
TCCCCGAGGCGCAGACCGACCGCTTCCTGTTCAAGCTGCTCGTCGATTATCCGACCGCCGAGGAGGAATCGCTCATGATGCAGCGCTGGGGCCTCGTCACGAAGCAGCCCGCGCTCGCCGCGGTGTCCGGCGGTGAGGAACTGCTCGCCCTCCGCGCCGAGGTGGACCGGATGCATGTGGCGCCCGCGCTGCAGGCTTACATTCTTGCGCTTGTCCGCGGCACCCGCGAACTGGCCGACACGAGCGGCGTGTCGAAGCGCCACCTGAGCTTCGGCGCCTCGCCCCGCGCCTCGCTCGCGCTCTACCAGGCGGGCCGCGCCCTCGCCTGGCTGCGCGGCATGGACTACGTTTCCCCGGCCCTCATCCAGGAGCTTTCGCTCGATGTCATGCGGCATCGCGTCGGCCTCACCTACGAAGCCGAGGCCGAGGAAGTCACGGCGGACAAGATCATCACCCAGGTCGTCGAACGCACGCCGGTGCCCTCGCTTTGATTTTCTGCCGCTGATGCCGACTTTTCCTCTTCCGACTCGATTCGTCGCCCTTCCTGTCGGGCGAAACCAGGGCTCGAACGGGTGAAGCGCCCTCCAGCCAGCCCTCTGCCGTGACCCCCGAACCCACCGCCCAGCCGAACCCGCTCGCGCTGCTGCGCCAGCTGGAA
The DNA here is from genome assembly GCA_937902865.1 of uncultured Opitutaceae bacterium. GTDB lineage: Bacteria > Verrucomicrobiota > Verrucomicrobiia > Opitutales > Opitutaceae > CAIUWA01. The sequence goes on along the minus strand of CALFNJ010000601.1, from coordinate 6,597 downwards.
TGGCGCGTGCGCCATGCGGTCGAGAACGTGCTCAGCGGCGAATACCGCTCGGCGTTCCGCGGACGCGGGATGGAGTTCGACCAGGTGGTGAAATACGAGTTCGGCGACGATGTGCGCGACATCGACTGGAACGTGACCGCGCGCCTCGGCGAGCCCTACCGCAAGAAATTCGTCGAGGAGCGCGAGGTCACGCTGCTGCTGGTGTTCGAGGATTCCCCCAGCCTGCAATTCGGCTCGGGCGTCCAGTCCAAGCGCGAGGCGCTGCTGGAACTCGCCGGCCTGGTGATGCTGCTCAGCGCGGTGAACCGCGATCGCGTCGGTTTCGTCCACGCCGCGCCCGGAGGCTACTCCTTCCGTGAACCCGTGCGCGGGCGCGGTGCGATCCTGCATGCCGCCGCCTCGCTGCTGGCCAAGCCGGCCCCGGCTCTCACCCGCGAGCCGGCCCAGATTCCCTGGCGCTTCCTCGCGCGCGCCGCGCCGAAGCACAGTGTGTTTCTCTGGCTCGGCGATTTTCCTCCGCGCCCCGAACCTGACGGCTGGTCGGTGCTGAAGCGTCGTTACCAGACGATGGGTTTCCGGGTCGACGATCCGTGGGAGCGCAATCTTCCGTCCGGCGAAACGCTCGCCGTCTATGATCCCTCCGCCGGCCGGCTGGTCACGCTCGAGGGCTCCGCGGCCGAACGCGCCGCGCACGCCACCTGGCGGCGGGAACGCGACGAGGCCTGGAGCCGGCTCTTCCCGAATCCGCTCAGCCGCCTCGTGGTCGGCACCGACGAGAACCGCCTCGACGCCCTGGTCCGCTTTTTCCACGCGCGCCAGCGCAGCGCCGTCTGAACGCCGCCATGGATAATCTCATCCTCAAGGACAAGATCTGGCTGTGGGCGCTGCTGCTTCCGGTCATCCTGGGACTGCTGCGGTGGCGCAGCCCGCGCAGCGTCCCGGTCGTGCTCGTGCCGTTCGCGGCCGCCTGGCATCGTCCGTCGCTCGCCTCCGCCTCCCGCCTGCCGGTCCGGCTCGCCTTCGCCGGGCTCGTGCTGCTCATCGGCGCCCTCGCCCGCCCGCAGCGGATCGAGGACAAGCGCGAGGTGCGTTCCCAGGGCTACGACATCGTCCTCGCGATCGATCTCTCCGGCTCGATGTACGCGGAGGATTACGAGAAGAACGGACAGCGGATCAACCGCCTGCAGGCCATCAAGCCCGTCATCCAGGCCTTCATCAACGACCGGCCCGCGGACCGCATCGGCATCGTGGTGTTCGCCGGCCGCGCCTACACGATGGCGCCGCTCACGTTCGATCATGACTGGCTCAGGCGGCAGACCGAGCGGCTGCGGATCGCCATGATCGAGGACGGCACCGCGATCGGCGACGGGCTCGGCGTGGCGCTGACCCGGCTCGAGCAGGCCAAGCACGAGAACGGCGGCCGCCGCCAGGGCGCATTCGTCGTGCTGCTGACCGACGGCGCCAACAATCGCGGCGCCCTCGCTCCCCAGCAGGCGGCCGAGATCGCGAAATCGCGCGGCATCCCGGTGTACACGATCGGCGCCGGCCGCGATGGGCTCGTTCCTTTCCCGGTCCTGGATGAACAGGGCAATCGCATCGGCATGCGCCGGGTGATGTCGGATCTGGATGAAGGCGCTCTGCGCGACATCTCCAGCGCCACCGGCGGCCAGTTCTTCCGGGCTTTCGACACCAACACCATCGAGTCCGCGTTCCGGTCGATCGACCGCGCGCAGAAGATCGAATTCCAGGCCAAGAGCTATCTGCTCACGGCCGAGCTGTTCTGGTGGTTCGCCGCGCCCGGCGGCGTGCTGCTGCTCGGAGCCGCCCTGCTGGCGCGCGCGCCCTGGCGCCGGGAGGTGACCGCATGAGCCACCTCGGCATCAGTTTCGCCTGGCCGCTGCTGCTTTGGCTGCTGGTCATTCCCGCCGCCCTGCTCACGACCGAGCTGCTCACGCGCCGGCGCCGCGCGGCGTCGGGCGGACGGCCGAAGCTGCTACGCGCCGAGGCAGGGGCGCGGACCCTGCAGGTGGTTCCACCCTCATCCGGCCCGGTCGCGACGCGACGCGTCCGCTTCTGGCTGTGCGCCGGCCTGGCTCTCGCCGTGGTCTCGCTGGCTCGGCCGCAATGGGGCCGCATCGAGGAGCAGGTGTTTGACCAGTCGCGGGAAATCCTCCTCGCGGTCGACCTTTCCCGCTCGATGCTGGCGCAGGACGTGAAGCCCTCGCGCCTCGATCGCGCCAAACTGCTGATCCAGTCCCTCCTCGAGCGCCTCGAAGGCGAGCGCGTCGGGCTCGTGGTCTTCTCCGGCACGGCCTTCCTCCAGAGTCCGCTCAGCGCCGACTACGAGATCCTCCGCGAATTCCTGCCGGCCCTGAATCCCGACTACCTGCCCGAGGGCGGCACCAATTACCGCGCACTGCTGGACACGACCGTGCAGGCATTCAGTTCGGGCACCGCCGCCGATCGCTTCCTCATCGTCCTGAGCGACGGCGAGGCGACGGACGACAATTGGAAGTCCGCCGTGGATGCCCTGAAGGAAAAGGGCATCCGCGTCATCGGTCTCGGCGTCGGCACGCCCGCCGGCGCGATGATCCCCGATGGCAGCGGCGGTTTCGTGAAGGACGACCGTGGCGCCGTCGTGCTCTCCAAGCTGGAGAACGCCACGCTCCAGGAGCTCGCGCGCCAAACCAACGGCACGTATCAGGATGCCAGCACGTGGATCGACCTGCCCGCGCTGCTCCAGGCCACCGTCGAAGCCGGCCGCAAGGGCGATTTTGTGGAGAAGAGCCAGGTCCGCCTCATCGAGCGGTTCCAGTATTTCCTCGCGCCCGCCCTGCTCTGCCTGCTGCTGAGCTTTTATTTCGAATTCCCCGTGCCGCCCCGCCCGCGCGAGCTCGTCCTGGCCTCGGAGGCCCGGGGACAAAAAGCGGACGCCGGCGCGAAGATGGCCGCGGCGCTGGTCGGGCTCGCGCTTCTCGCCGGCCTCGGCCATCCCACGGCGGCGCGCGCCGCTGACGACGGCGGCGATCCGCTCGTGGCCCCGCTGTCCAAGGTCGTCGGGCGCCTCTCCAGCCAAAGCAGCCACGCCGCCGCGGACTGGGCCGAGCTCGGACGTACGACCCTCACCTACGGGCAACGGCTCCAGTCGAGCAAGCAGCAGGTGCCGGAGGGACCGGTGCGCGACGCCCTCGCCGCGGTTGACGCCGGCGCCAATCTGGACGCCAAGGCCGCCGACTGGCCGCAGCTGCGCCAGGATCTCGAGGCCTTGCTCAAGCGGCCGGAGGACGAAAAACAGAATCCTCCGCCCCAGCAGCAGAAGCAGCCCGAGCAGAACCAGTCCCAGCAGAATCAGCAGCAGCAACAACAACAGCAGCAGGATCAGCAGAAACAACAGGACCAGCAGAATCAGTCCCAGAACCAGCAGCAGTCGCAGCAGCAGCAACAGCAGCAGAAATCGCAGGAAAAGGACGGCAACAACGACCAGAAGCAGAACGACTCGCAGTCACAGCAATCGCCGCCGCCGCCCGAGGGCAAGCAGGGCCAGTCGGCGTTTGGCGACATGAAGGCGGACCAGCCGCCGAAGATCGCGCCGCCGCCGCCGAGCGACAGCCAGAAGGTCGGAGGCGCGCCGGAGAAGAAATCGGACGAGAAAAAGGACCTCGATCCCGCGCTCATGCAGCCGCTCCAGAAGCTCGACCAGCTGCGCAACCAGGACTCCCCGGCGAAACTTTTTCAAATCATGGAAGGCGAACCGAAGAAATCCGACTCCCCGAAGGGAAAAAACTGGTGATCATTCCCATGCTGCGCCGACTTCCCCGCTTTCTTTTCCTATTCGCCGCCCTGTGCTGCGGTCTCACCGCCGCCCGGGCCCAGTCCGTGCACTGGGAACCGGCCGACTCCGGCGATTCCTCCGAACTGCAGCTGGTGTTCGAGGACTGCACGCCGCAGGGCGAAACCGTGGCCTTGCCTCCCATGGACGGCATTACCTTGGCCCTCACCGGCACGTCCACTCAGACCAATATCATCAATGGAGCGGTCACCCGGCTCTATGTGCTGAACTACCGCGCCCGTTCGCAGAAAGGCGGCCCGATCCAGGTCCCGGCCATGACCGTCGCGACCGAGAAGGGCAACGTGCGCGTGGCCGCGTTTCGCGGCGGCAATGTCACCGCCGCGGTCGACGTCGGCACCAATTCCGCGTTCACCGCGCCCTCCGCCACGCTCTGGGCCGGCGAAGTGTTTCCGCTGACCTACACGCTCAGCGTGCCGCGGCGCTATTTCAATCAGCTCGGCAGCAACCTCGAGTGGACGCCCACGCCGCTGGTCATCGAGGACTGGCCCAAGCAGCCCGAGCCGGTCGAGACCAACGCCAACGGCGAGGCCCGGCTGAACATCGTCTACAAAAACCGCGCCTACGCCAAGACGCCCGGCCGGATCACGCTGAATTCCGGCCAGCAGTTGATCAATCTCCAGACCGGGAGCATCGGTTTCGGGCTCTTTCAACAGCCGCGCATCGAGCAGATCACCGTGACCTCGAACCGTCCGGAGTTCACCGTCCGGCCCCTGCCGGCCGGAGCACCCGCCGGTTTCAACGGCGCAGTCGGGCAGTTCACGCTCACGTCCAAGGTCGTGCCCGCCACCGCCGCGGTCGGAGAGCCGATCACGTGGACGCTGACGCTCGAAGGCACCGGCAACTGGCCGGACATTCCGGGCCTGCCGTCACGCGACGTTTCCCGCGATTTCCAGGTCGTGCAGCCGCAGGCCAAGAAGACCTCGCCCGACGGCAAGCTCTTCGACGCCACGCTCAGTGAGGACGTGGTGCTCGTTCCAACCAAGGCCGGCACCTACACGCTCGGCCCCGTGAGCTACACCTGTTTCGATCCGAAGAGCGGCACCTACCGCACGCTCACGAGCGACAAATACACCGTCACGGTCACCCCGCCGGCCGCACCGAAGATCGCGATCACGCTGCCGTCCAGCGACACCACCGCGACGCCCGACTCCAACGCGGCACCCGCCAAGGCTCCGGCCGCGCCGCCTCCGCCGGGTGCGATTCCCCGTGATCCCCTGCCCGGCTCCAGCGTCGCGTTCGCGCCGCTGCCGCTCCGGACCCTGCTCATCTGCACCATCGCGCCGTTCGGAGGACTGCTGCTTTACTGGCTCGGTCTCGCCCTGCGCCGGGCCCGTACCACCGACCCGCTACGCTACCGTCGGGAAGCCCATCGGCGCCTGGCCGCCACGCTGGCCGAGCTCGCGTCCGCCCGGGATCAGGCCGCGCGGGCGCGGCTGTTGCTGGCCTGGGAGCATGACACGGCGCTGCTCTGGAATCTCCGTCACGCCGCGCCGGCTGCAACCGCGTTCAAGGCCGGAGAGGCCACCGCCGCCGAATGGGAGGCCTTGTGGAAGGAAGCCGATCGCGCGCTCTACGGCGCGGATGCCGCGCTGCCTTCGGACTGGATCAGTCGCGCGGAAGCGGCGCTCGCCGGGAAAAAGGTGAGTTCGTTCTCGGCCTTCCAGCTTTTCCTCCCGCGTAATCTACTCCCCTTCGCCGCGCTCCTGATGCTGAGCGTGCTGGTCGTCGGCACCGCCTGGGCCCAGGCAGCCGCCGCGCGCGCTGCCGCCGATCCGCTTGCGGCCTACAAGGCCGGTGATTTCGCCGCCGCCGAAAAGGCGTGGCGCAACACCCTCGCGATCAAGCCGACTGACTGGATCGCCCGGCACAACCTGTCGCTCGCGCTCGCCCAGCAGGACCAGGCGGGCGAAGCCGCCGCGCAGGCCGCCGCGGCTTTCGTCCAGCATCCGCGTGACGCTTCCGTCCGCTGGCATCTCGCGCCCGCCTTCGCCAAGGCCGGTTACAGCCCTGCGCCGCTCACCGCATTCGCCCAGCCCGGACCGCTGCAGGAATCCGCCGCGTCCGCCTCTCCCGCCGAATGGCAGCTCGCGCTCATCGTTGCCTCCGTCCTCGGCGCCCTGGCCCTCGCCTTCGGCCTGACGCGGACCTACGGCGGACGCGGACGCTGGCTGGCGCCTTCCTCGATCGCCCTGCTCAGTCTTTCTCTGTTGCTCACGACGGCGGCGCTCGTCGGCCAGCGCGCTTACGGCGTGACCGCCGACGCACGTGCGGTGCTGACATGGAAGTCTGGCACACTTCGGTCGATTCCCACCGAAGCCGACACCACGCAGAAAACCACGCCTCTCGCCGCCGGCAGCGTGGCGATCGTCGACAACACCTATCTCGGCTGGGTCCGGCTCTCCTTCGAAAACGGCCAGACCGGCTGGGTCCGCAAGGAAGACGTGGTCTGGTTCTGGCGCTGAGCATCGCGCCAAAGGTCAGCCGAGCTGACTTCGATCCGTCTCGCGCAGAGGCGCAGAGCCGCAGAGACCACACAGTGAACCTCTCTGTGCTTTCCTCTGCGTTTCTGCGCCTCTGCGCGAGACCTCCGGAGAACGAGTCTGCCGAGGATAACGCGCTGACACTTCAACACGCCGTTGTCTTGCGCACCATGCGCTGGATGGATTCCTCGGAGTTCAGCGCCGTGACGCGTGAGATTTCCACCCACGCCAAATCCTTGGACTCGTGCGTCACCACGAGCAGCTCGG
>CALFNJ010000600.1 GCA_937902865.1 uncultured Opitutaceae bacterium | reverse complement strand
CGATAGAGCGCCGGCGAAGCTTGGCGTCGCAATTGAAACCGCCCCGGCCGAGTCCGCCCGCGCGCAGGATCGAGATCATCGCGAGCGTGAGCTCGCGCACGTCGGTGTTGACCTGATCGGTGTCCCCGCCGCGCCGCAGCTCGCCGGCATTGGCGTCGATCGAGCCGAGCATTCCTTGGGCGGCGGCGACCTCGATCTCGTGCTGGAAGCTGTGGCCCGCGAGCGTCGCGTGGTTGGTCTCGATGTTGAACTTGAAGTGCTTTTCGAGGCCGAAGGTGCGGAGGAAGGCGATGCCGCTCGCGACGTCGTAGTCGTACTGGTGCTTGGTCGGCTCCTTCGGCTTGGGCTCGATGAGGAACTGGCCCTTGAAGCCGATGCTCTTCGCGTAATCGACCGCGAGATGGAGGAATCTCGCGAGATGCTCCTGCTCGCGCTTCAGGTCGGTGTTGAGGAGCGTCTCGTAGCCCTCGCGTCCGCCCCAGAAGACATAGTTCTCGCCGCCGAGCGCCTGGGTTACATCGAGCGCCTGCTTCACCTGGGCCGCGGCGTAGGCGAAGACATGCGCGTCGGGATTCGTGGCGGCGCCGCACATGTAGCGGCGATGGGAAAAGAGATTGGCCGTGCCCCAGAGCAGCTTCACGCCGGTCGCCTTCTGCAGCGCCTTCGCGTGCGCGGCCAGGCGCTCGAGGTTGCGATTGGATTCCGCGAGCGTGCGGCCCTCGGGAGCGATGTCGCGGTCGTGAAAACACCAGAACGGCGCACGGATCTTCTGAAAAAATTCGAACGCGGCATCCATCCGGGTCTGGGCGATCGAAATGGGATCGCGGCCTTTTTCCCACGGACGCTCGATCGTGCCGGGGCCGAAAGGATCCGCGCCGGTGCCGCGGAAGGAGTGCCAGTACGCGACCGAGAAGCGCAGGTGCTCGGCCATCGTGCGTCCGTCGATCATCTCATCCGGCTGATAATGCCGGAAAGCGAGGGGGTTGTCCGAGCCGGGGCCTTCGTACGCGAGGCGGGGAATGCCGGCGAAGTGGGAGTGGGACTGACGCGGTCGCTTCTGCTTGCTCGTCTTCTTCATGGGGTGGATCGCACCCAGCGAAGCCTTTCGCCCGAAAGGGAACGAGACGAAAAGTGAGGCGGCGAAATCGCAGGGGCGCGGAGGGTCGATAGTGGGACGCGACGTCCTCGTCGCGTGGGTGGGGCGCGTTATCCCCAACGCGCCGGTTGGCTCTGCTGGTCGTGAAACGCGGATAACGGTTACGGCGCGTTAGGGATAACGCGCCCCACCTACGATCGGGGTCGAGAACCTTGCGATCGCCGCACGCGACCGGGAGGTCGCGTCCCCATTTTCCGGCCATCGGATCCTCCGGCCGTCCGATCCTCTGACTGTCCGATCATCCGACCCTCAGCCGGCAGGCTTGCGCAGCTCGGCGAGCCGGGTGGAGGCGGTCTGGAGTTCCTGCCAGGTTTGGAGCAGACGCGCACTGAGTGGATCTTCGGTTGTCAGACGCTGCACGCCGCGCAGCGCGTCGAGTGCGCCGGCGACCGCGTCCTCCGCCGCCTTGTGCAGCGCGGGCGTGCCGGGCAGCGCGCCCGACGAGCGCTCGGGGTCGAGACTTTCGAGGACAAACTCCGCGAGAAACTGCGGCTGATGCAGCCGGTAGAGCTGCACGCCGAAATAGAACAGGCGTTCGGCCAGCGGCCGGAGATCGCGCCGGCCCTTCCGCTCCCAGAGTCTGGCCAGGGCCAGGCCGTCGTCGACGACATCGCCGGCTTCGTCCGCCAACACGGAAAGGGAGAGGTTCGTCGTGTTGGCGACGAGCAGTTGGCCGATCGCATCGCAGAGTGCGCGCCGCGCCTGTAGCGCCAGGCCGGCGGCGTCGGGATGGATGGCTTCCTGCGTCAGCACGAGGGCCAGCGAGGCCTTGGCGGAGGTCCGGGCCTGATCGTGCCGGCCGAGGCCGTCGCCGAGGAGAACGTTCGCCTCGTTCATCAACGCGCCGGCGAGATTGAGCCGGAAAGAAATATCCTGCTGCAGCGGCAGCGTCCGCAGCACGGCGATCGCCTCGCGCTGGGAGCGCAGCGCCTCCTGCAAAGTCGGCGCCGTACCCTGACGGTGCAGCGCCTGGCCCCGGTTCATCCAGGCGGCGCCGAGGGAATTTCGGGCGGCGAAATCCTCGGACCCCTGCGACGCGGCCAGCAGGCCGATGGCTTGATCGTAGGAGCGGACAGCCTCCTCGAGGTCTTCCGCGTGCGGCTGCTTCTGCAGGGCGTTGCCCCGGTTCATCCAGACAATCGCGAGGCGACGCTGGAATTCAGGGGAGAGAGGACGGGCGGATTCAGGAGACTGGGGACGGGAGGCCGATGACAGGAGGGTGGTCAGTTGGGCGATGGCCTCGTTGTAGCAGCGCACGGCCTCGTCCAGCGCCGCGGGCGTCGCTTGCGCCTCACAGGCCTGGCCGCGCCGCAGCCAGAGCGCGGCGGACTCGAGCAGTGACGCGGAATCAGCCACGGCTGCTGGCTTGGGCAGACATCGGCACCGGCGTGCGGCGGCCGAAGAAGCGGCGCCAGGCGAGGGCGAAACCGGTGTACATCAGGACGCAGCCACCAAAGGAGGCGAGGCCGGCGACGAGTTGCCCGAGCGGGCCGAGTGCTTCGCCGGTGTGAAGGAAGCGAGTCCAGGAACGAATTTGCCGGCCGAGATTCTGGTCGGCGAAACCGTCGCGGCGGAGAACGGCGCCCGTGTACGGATCCAGCGTGAGCGTTGTGGTCGCCGTGCGCGGCCAGGAACCGGACTCGCGGATGGCGATCGTCACGGGCTGCGGCTGAGCGGAGTTGCCCTGACTGCCGTTGGCCGTGGAAGCGGAGATTGCTCCGCCGGCACCGGCCTCGCCCATGCCGCGACCGCGTCCCCGACCTTCGCCGCCTTGGCCGCCGCCACGCCCGCCGGGAGCTCCGGCTCCGCGGCCGCCACGGCCACCGCCACTACCGCCGCCCCGGCCGCCGGCGCCGGCAAAGCCAGGACCTCCGCCCGCGCCACCGCGGCCGCCGGCGGCACCGCTGAGACGCAGCGTCAGTTGATCCCAGTGCGGAGCCTCTTTCTGCGCCGCGGCGATGAGAGCGTCATAGCCGAGCGGCTGCGCGCCTTCCGGCGGCTTGGGCAGCTCGACGGGGGAAATTGCTACACCTGGACCACCGCCGCCACCACCGCCCTGCGCCGGTGCCTCTGTTCCGGTCAGGCGGTAGATCAAGTCGCTGGCCCAGGTGTAGGACATGGGAAGCGCCGTGGCGGTGAGCACGATCAGCACGGGCGCGGACCAGAGTCCGATCACGTTGTGCCAGTTGAAATCGCGTGCCTTGCCGCGGAGCCGAAAGTTGAAAAGTGCGATCGCGCGGACGGCGCGGGCCGACCAGGCGCGCGGCCACCAGAGATAGAGTCCGGTGACGCCGAGAGCGAGGAAGGCGAAATTGCAGGCGCCGGTGACGGCGCGGGCGAGGTTGCGGTGCTCTCCATCCTGGCCGAGCCAGCGGTGCCAGCTGTTCATCGTCTGCATGAACGCGCGGGTGCGGACGGCCTGCCCCTCGTGCACCTCGGCGGTGTAGGGATTGATGTAGGCCGTCGCGCTGCGTCCCGCGCCGATCGCGATCGGCGCAGCGGGATCGGTCGAGAAGATGAGACTGGCCGGCTTGACCGCGGGCTGGGCCGCGGCGAGGCGCTTCATGATCTCGTCGACGGAAAGACGCGCGGCGCCGGGGGCCGGCGGAACCACCTGACGGGCGTCGCGCTCGGCCCACGCGATGATCTCCTTTTCAAAGGCGAGGGCGGCGCCGGTGAAGGACATGATGCCGATCACGAGGCCGCAGACGACGCCGGCGACGAGGTGGGCCCAGAAAATGACTTTGCGAAAACTCATGGTCGGAGAACGAGGCGAAGAGCAGGAAAGGATTCCGCCCGCCGCCGGCCTGGCGCTTGCCCCGTGATTTTAACCGAATCGGAGAGCCCCAGGGAACGGACGGCGGCGGGTGAAAAGGCGAAGGGAAAAGGATGCAGGAAGAATTAGGAAAACGTCGGCAGGGACTGGTCGGACACGGACTTTCTTAATTCTTCCTTCATCCTTTTTCCTTTTTTGAGAGATCAGACCTCCGCCCACTGGCGGAGGAGGTTATGGTACACGCCGGTGAGCGAGATGACGGACGGATGCGTCGCGTTTTCCGCGCCGAGGCGCTGGATCGCCACGTCCATCTCGAAGAGCATCGTGCGTTTCGCGTCGTCGCGGATCATCGACTGGATCCAGAAGAAGGAGCAGAGCCGCGTGCCGCGCGTGACCGGCGTGACGCGATGCAGGCTGGTGCCCGGATAGAGGATCATGCTGCCGGCGGAGAGCTTCACGGATTTCGCACCGTAAGTGTCCTCGATGATCAGCTCGCCGCCGTCGTATTCCGCGGGACCGGCGAAGAACAGCGTGGCCGACAAGTCCGTGCGCATCCGGTGGCCGGTGCCGGGGATGGTGCGGATGGATCCGTCGACGTGCGTGCCGAAATTTTGTCCACCGGTGTAGCGGTTGAACATCGGCGGCAGGATGTGCAGCGGCAGCGCGGCCGACATGAAGAGCGGATTCGCCATCAGCGTGCGCGCGATCTGTTCACCGACCTGGCGGGCCACGGGATGATCGACGGGCAACTGCTGATTGTCCTTCACCTTCGCTCCCTGGTGGCCGGCGGTGGCGCGGCCATCGATCCAGTCGGCGGCCTCGATGGCCCGGCGCGCGGCGGCGAGCTGGTCGGGAGGAAGAACGTTGGGAATCTCGAGGATCATCGGTGAAATCAGGAGCCGGGAGGCGGAGGCAGGAGACGAGTGACCGGACGGGAACCGGCGCTCTTTCGGGTTTCGCGTGAGGCTTCCGGTTCTCGTTCGTCAGGTTTCCGGTTAGAACCGGAAGTCGGCGCTGAGCAGGTAGGAGCGCGGGGCGCCGGGATTGAAGCGGGCGCCGTTGTTGTTGGCGGCCTGCACGTAGTCGCGATCGAAGAGGTTGTTCACGTTCAGGCGGAGGACGATGTCCTTCGTGACCGGGTAGCTCGCCATGGCATTGAAGAGCCAGAAACTGGGCGACTGGCGTGGGACGGCGGGCGTGTTGTTGTCGCGGCGCGAAACCTCCGAGGAGTACTGGCCGCCGCCGCCGAGGATCAGGCCGGAGGCGAAACGGAAGCTCGTGTAGAGATTGCCGGAGACCCGTGGGATGAGCGGGAGCGAGGCGCCGGCGGGGTTGCCGCCGCTGGTGGTGCCGGAATTGATCTCGCTCTCGAGATAGGAAATGCTGCCGAGGACGATCCAGTTGTCGGTGAAGCGACGGGAGACGCCGAACTCGGTGCCTTGGACGGTCTGCTTGCCGGCGGGAATCGGGCCGAGCACGGGATCGGTGAAGACGGTCTTGTCGTTGACCGTCTTGAAGACGGCCGCGTTGGTCGAGAGGCGGCCGTGGAAGAAGTCCCACTTCATGCCGAGCTCGATGTTCGAGGTCTTCTGCGGATCGGTGTCGGGATTGTTCTGGTTGCCGGCCGCGCTGGAGAGCGTGAAGTCGGTGCCCGGGGGCGTGAGGGAGATCGCGTAGGCGGCGTAGATCGAGCCGGCGAGCACCGGCTTGTAGACGAGACCGGTCTTCCAACTCACGAGGCCGTGCTTCGCGTCGACGGTGCTCGGCACGCCGGTGGCGGCAACGCTCAGGTAGTGCGTGCTGTAGTTTTCGGCGCGGACGCTGGCGTTGGCGGACCAACGATCGCTGAAGTGGATCGTGTCGAAGGCGTAGATCGCGGCGGTCTTGGTCTGGACATCGGTGTAGGCGCCACTGCGAACCGGCGTGCCGCTGGGCGTGCCATCAGGATTCGGGCTCGTGATCGGAATCGCGACCTGCGTGGCGCTGGTGAACGCCGGGCTATAGGCCGTCTCGCGCGACAGCTCGAGGCCGGTGCTGAGATCGTTCGCGAACTTGCCGGTGAAGAAGTGGGCGAAGAGATTCGTCTGGTTGGATAGAATGCTGGTGTCGCGCTTGTTCGCCTGACGGCTGCGAATGAGCAGCCCGGTGGCGGGAGTGTAGGCGGTGCCGTTCTGGCCCGGCGTGGTGACGATGGCGGTGCGCTGGTTGGCGCTGTAGCGCGTCTGGTTGGTGAGCTTCAGGTCGCGGCTGAAATCGTGCTCGAGGCGGCCGACGAGCGAATCGCTGTTCACGTCGTCACGATCGGCGGTGTAGCCGTAGAACGTGCTGCGTGGCATCTGCGGCACCGGGATGGCGGAAATATAGCCCGGGAGCAGCGCGGTCGGCAGGCCGTAGTCGGGAAGATTGTTCTGCTCGAAGTGCTGGTAGGCGAGCGTCGCGCGGGTGGGCGTGCCGAGGCCGAGGGCGAGGGAAGGAGCGACGCCCCAGCTCTTGGAGTTGGCGTAGTCGCGGCCGACCGTGTCGTTGTCCTGCCAGAGGGCGTTCACGCGGACGGCGGTGCCCTTGATGGCGGAGCCGGTGAACGGCTGGTTGATGTCGAGCGTCGTGCGGCGACGGCTGCCCGACGTTTCCTCGTCGAAGCCGTAGCTGACGGTGCCGCCGACGAAGCTCTCCAGGCGCGGCGTCTTGGTGGAAACATTCACATAACCCGAAGCGCCACCGCGGCCGATGTCGGCGCCGGCCGGGCCCTTGGCCACTTCCACTTGCTCGAGATTGTAGACGTCGCGGCTGTAGGCGCCGATATCGCGCACGCCGTCGACGAAGATGTTGTTCGAGGTGTCGAAGCCGCGCATGTAGAACGCGTCACCCGCGGTGCTGGCCGCGCTGCCGCCCTCGCCGGCGGCGAAGGTGATGCCGGACGTGTTGCGCAGGACATCGCTCAGCGACGCCGCACCCTGCTGGAGATAGACCTCGCTCGGGATCACAACGACCGTCTGCGGCGTATCGCGCAGAGGCTCGGTGAATTTCGGCGAAGAAACCGACTTGGGCTTGGAGTCTTCGACGCTCACCTCGCTCATGAGGGTGGGCTCGCTCGCTTTGGCGGCGGCGATGGTGTACTCGGGCGTCGCGGCATGGAGAGCTCCCGCGCCCTGCGCCATGATCATGGCGGTAAGAGCGGCGGCGCCTTGGCGGACAGCGGCGCGATTTTCAGCGGCGGAGGTGGAGGTAGTTGCGAGCTTGGTCATGACGTTGAAGTTTTAAGGAGTATGAAAAAGGGAAGGACTTGGGTTCATGCCACGTGGAGCATCACGACGAAGATCGTGAGCA
>CALFNJ010000599.1 GCA_937902865.1 uncultured Opitutaceae bacterium | reverse complement strand
TCGTCCCGCGGGCGAAATGTTGTCAAGCGGAGTCCCGGCGCACGCGCGAATCTTACGGAAACTTCGCACATTTGTGACGAATGGCCGCGGATTCCGCTGCGCGAAGCATCGCGAAGAAAAAACACCACACCCTGAGATAGGGCGAACCGTCCCGGTAAGCCGCGGCTCGGCGGGACGCCTCGCCCTACCTTTCCGCCTCTGCCGTTTTCGTGTGCTCCTGCTTGAATCCTCGATGAGCACCTCGCGGTGAGCGGCACGTGAACCGTTCTACCGAGACTGACGGCGGGTTAGGGATAACCTGCCCCACCTTTCGGAATCAGCGCCGAATTTTTGCGAGCTCCTCGCGCAGGAGGACGAGCGTGCGCTCCACTGCGCCCTGGTTGGCGCGGTGCCAAGTCCGGGCCGCGGCGGCCATCGCGGCGCGGCGCGGTTCGTCCTGGAGCAGGGCGATGCTTTCAGCCGTAAGCTCGTTCCCGTCGCGCACGACTTTCGCGGCACCAGCTTCCTGCAGGTAGCGCGCGATCTGCCGGAAATTGCCCATGCCGGGCCCGAAGAGAATCGGCTTTTCCAGCGCGGCGGCTTCGACCGGGGTCTGGCCTTCCGTGTGCGGCGGCAGGCTCTTGCCGACGAAGACCAAGTCCGCGAGCTGCGTGAGCTGCCGCAGTTCGCCGGTGGTGTCCGCGACGCAGACGTCGACGGTGCCAGACGCCGTGCCGCGCGAACGGAAGTGAAAGGACAAACCCGAATCCCGCAGCAGCGGCTCGAGGCTGCCGCGCCGCTCGGAGTGGCGCGGCACGAGAAGCAATGAAACCTTCAGGCCCGCGCCGCGCGCGTCGCGCAGCACCCGCAGCAGCGCCTCCTCCTCGCCTGGCCAGGTGGAGGATCCGAGCAGCACGAGCTCGGAATCGAGTCCCGCCGCCGCGCGCAGCTGCGCGCACGCCGCGGCGTCGAGCAGCGGGATCGTGACATCGAGCTTGATGTTGCCGGTCGTCTGCAGGCGGTCGGCGGGAAATCCCAGCTCGCGAAACCGGGCCTCGTCCTCCGCCGAGCAGGGCAGCAGCCGGGTGATGCCGCCGAGCAGCGGCTGCACCACCGCCCGGACAGAGCGCATCCGCCGGAAGCTGCGGTCGGACAGCCGCGCGTTGATGCAGATCACCGGCACGCCGCGCAGCTTCGCCTGGTGAATGTGCTCCGGCCAGCGCTCGCCTTCGGTGAGGATGACAAGATCCGGCGCGATGCGTCGCCAGGCGCGGCGCGAGAACACCCACCAATCCATGGGAAAATAGCCGACATCCAGCGTGCGGCCCGAATAGCGGTCCGCACCGAGGCGGTAGCCGGTGCTGGTCGTGGTGGTGAGATAAATCTCGGCGAGATTCTCCTTCCGCAGCGCCTCGACCAAAGGCGCGATCGCGAGCATCTCGCCCACGCTCACCGCCTGCAGCCAGATTCGCGGGAGCCCCGGCCGCTTCGGCGGCAAATGCGGCACCGCGCCGAACCGCTGCGCGAAACGCTCGCGGTAGCCGCCGCGCCGGCGCATGCGCCAGAGATAGCGCGGCGCGAGCACGACGAGTGCGGGCAGGAAAAGCAGGCGATAGAGCCAGAGCATCACGGTGAGTGAGAGAATCAGTCCAGAAGGCCGGTTCCCGTTTTCCGAGCCTTTTATGGGACCATTTTGGATTTTGGATTGGGCAGCCGAATGAATCCGCTCGCGGGAGATCACTGCGGCGCCGAGTCCAGAAATCCGGAGGTTGGCCGCGAAGAGGCGCCAACAGCGCAAAAAGGGGAGATCCGGATCGAGGCCTGGTTTTTGCGTTATTTGCGCCCTTTTTGCGGCCAACCTCCGACGGCTCGCGCTCAGGCGATTCGCTTTTCCCGTCCACCCGCCTCCCGGCGGCGGCGATTGACCTGGGAGCCAGGATGGGATGATTTTCGATTTTGGATTCTCGATTTTCGATTGGAGAACCCACCCGATCCCACTCCACCCGACCAATCCCTGCATCACCGCTCCGTTTTCCGAAATCGAAAATCGAGAATCCAAAATCGAAAATTTCCTCAGATCGGAAGAGCGTCGTGTAG
>CALFNJ010000598.1 GCA_937902865.1 uncultured Opitutaceae bacterium | reverse complement strand
GGCGCAGGCGCTGCGTTATGGCGAGAACCCGCACCAGCAGGCGGCGCTGTACGTCACGTTCCATGAGCATTTCCAGCCGATGCCGGGCAAGGCGCTCAGCTATAACAATATTCTCGATATCACGGCGGCGACTTACCTGATCGGCGAGTTCGAGCGTCCGACGGTGGCGATTCTCAAGCACACGAATCCGTGCGGCGTCGCCAGCGCCGACACGCTGCTCGAGGCGTGGGAGAAGGCCTACGCGACGGACCGCCAAGCCCCGTTTGGCGGCATCATCGTGGTGAACCACACGCTCGACGGCGATCTCGCGAAGGTGATCGCGGAGATCTTCACCGAGGTGATCATCGCGCCGCGCTTCACGGACGAAGCCCTGGCCATTTTCGGCAAGAAGAAGAACCTGCGGCTGATGATCGCGAAGGAAGGCCTCGGCGCCGAAGCGCTGCGGGAGATTCGCTCGGTGGTCGGCGGCGTGCTCGTGCAGGACCGCGACCGGACGCTCGGCAAGGTGAGCGAGTTCAAAGTCGTCACGAAGCGCCAGCCGACGCCCGAGGAGTGGGCGGCCATGATGTTTGGCTGGAAGATCGGCAAGCACGTGAAGTCGAACTCCATCGTCTATTGCCGCGGCGAGCAGACTCTCGGCGTCGGAGCCGGTCAGATGGCCCGCGTCGACAGCTCGCGCATCGCGGTCTGGAAGGCAGGGGAGGCCAAGCTCAGCCTCGCGGGCTCCGTGGTGGCGAGCGAAGCGCTGTTTCCGTTCCCGGACGGTCTCATCGCCGCGGCCGACGCGGGGGCGACGGCGGCGATCCAGCCCGGTGGCGCCATTCGCGACGAAGAAGTGATCAAGGCGGCCGACGAGCGGGGAATGGCGATGGTCTTCACCGGCATCCGGCACTTCAAACACTGACATATCAGCCCCCGTAACAGGGTTGTTATCGTTGTGGAGTTGCAGGACGCCGACGAATCAGTCGTGATCCACCGCCTTACCCGGTGAACTCGCTGCCCCTAAATCCTCTGCGCGCGAAGTCTGACGCGGCGCGGCGTGAACTCTGCGGAGGAGTGAGGATGAAGGTTGTTCGTGCCAGCGCGGTGCTTTCGTTCATCGCTGCGGTGATGACCGCCTCGCTGCGTGCTGAGGCGGGAGCTGATCCGCTTGCCGACGCGCGAGCCTTGGCGACGGCGCATCAGGGTCTGCGGATCATGCGCATCAGCGGGACCTCGATGGAGCCGTTTTTCACGGACGGCGCGGTGGTCGTGGTGCGACCGCTCGCGTTTGCGCGGCTCGAGACGGGCATGCTGGTGATTTACCGGAATCGCTTCGGTGAGACGGTCGCGCATCGCCTGGTCGTGCATACGGCGGACGGATGGCGCGCGCGGGGCCAGGCAAACGACAAGCCTGACAGCACGCTCGTGACACCGACGAATTTCATCGGAGTCGTTTACGCGACCTTCAACGACGCGTCGCCGGCGGTGTCCGCCGCGGCTGGCATCGAGACGGTGCTCGCGGCTCCGGCGCGCTGAGCGGGTGGACCGCGACCTCCGGGCGCGGGGGGAGCGCGAAGGAACCGCAGAAACCGCCGCCCGGAGGTCGGCGGCCACCCTGATCGGCGTTTCCGATGTCGGGGATCGAGTAAGAGATTCGGATCTCTGCGTCTCAGCGCCTCTGCGCGAGACGGATTGGGAGAGTGCCGTTTTTCGGACTAGCGCGGGGCGATTTTTTGACGCACGGTGAGCGGATGTTCGATCCCGTTGAAAAACTGAAGGAGTACGTGCGGCATGCCAGTGTTTCGGCCGATCCGGCCTTTGCGGACGGCATGCGTGGAGCGCGCGATTGCGTGGCGGGATTGCTGCGCGCGATGGGATTTGCAGTCGAGATCGTGCCGACGGCGCTGCATCCCGTGATCGTGGCCAAGCGTGGCACGAATCCGCAGTGGCCGCACGTGATCATCTACGGACATTACGACGTTCAGCCCGCGGATCCGCTGGAGCTCTGGCAGACACCGCCCTTCGATCCGGTGGTGCGTGGAGGTCGCATGTACGGCCGCGGCACCGCGGACAACAAAGGACCGCTGATGGCGCATCTGGCCGCGGTGGGACGCCTGCTCGAGCGGGATCCCAACCTGCCGCTGCAGATCACGTTTGCGATCGAGGGCGAGGAGGAGATTGGCAGCCAGAATTTCAAGGCCTTCCTGCGCGAGCACCGCGCGAAGCTCGCGGACGCCGATTTCATTTTCATGTCGGACACCGCGCTGCCGAATCGCGAGCAGATGGTGATCACGACGGGACTGCGTGGGCTGGTCTGTTTCGAAATCGAGCTGACGAATGCGCGCACCGACCTGCACTCGGGCCTGCACGGCGGCGTGCTGCTGAATCCGATCCAGGCGCTGGCCGAGCTGTGTGCCTCGCTGCACACGCCGGACGGGCGAGTGAACATCCCGGGATTCTACGACGACGTCCGCGACGTCGAACCCTGGGAGCGCGAGCAACTCGCCAAGCTGGGGTTGAAGGAAAAAGACTACGCCGAGTTTCTCGGCATCGAGCGCTTTTACGTGCCGCCGGGTTACACGCCGTTCGAGGCGATCCGCTTTTTGCCGACGCTGGAATTCAACGGCTTTGGCGGCGGCTATCAGGGCGAAGGCTCGAAGACTGTGATCCCGAGCAAGGCGCGCGTGAAGATCAGCTGCCGGCTCGTTTCGAATCAGGAGCCGGAAAAGATCAAGCAACTCGTGTTCAAGGCGGTGCGCGACCGCGCTCCGAAGGGGCTCAAACTCAAGCTGACGGAACAGCACGAGGCCACGCCGTACGTCGTGGTCCCGCCGGATCGCCCGAACACCCCGAAGGACCAATCGCCCGTGCTGGCCCGCGCCTTCCGCGCGACGGATGCGGCGGTGGCAGAGGTCTGGGGCCGGGCGCCGCTTTATCTGCGCGAGGGCGGCAGTGTCGGCCTGATCGCCGATCTGAAAAAGGAACTCGGCCTCGACGCGATCATGATGGGACTCTTCCTGCCCGAGGATAATCTCCACGCCCCGAACGAGAGCTTTGATCTCGGCATCATGGAGCAGGGGAGCCGCGTGGCGGAAAAAGTGCTCGAGCGCGTGGCGCGCGGGTAAACGATCACCTCTTTCCGATCCGATTTGAACAGGAGGAAAGCCGAGGACGATCCGAGGAGCGATCTCTTCCGATCTCGGTGAGTCTCCTGTTAAAGAGATTTGGGATTGGAAAACGCGGCTCCGCTGGCGGTGGAGAAATAAAAAAGCCCCGGATTGCTCCGGGGCTTTTTGATCAAAGCGAAATTGATTATTTCTTCAGGATCACGAGCTCCACGCGGCGATCCTTCGCGGCGGTGGCTTCGTCGGCTTCCTTCACGGCCTCGAGGCTGCCCTTGGAGACGGTCTCGATCTTGTCGGCGGGGACGCCGATCGTGCCGAGGTACTTCTTCACCGCGTTGGCGCGGCGGTCGCCGAGGCCGAGATTGTATTCCGCGGTGCCGTGCCAGTCGCAGCGACCCTCGAGGAGCAGGCGCTGGTCGGCGTGATCCTTCAGGTACTGCGCGGCGGCCTGCAGCTTGGTGCGCTCGGCGGGCTTGATGTCAAAACGATCGTAATCGAAGTAAACGGCGTCGAGCTTGCCGCGGAGCTGGCCATCCGGGCCGAAAGCGTCGTTGGGATCACGCTGGGCCAAACCGTCCGGCAAGGTGCTCGCCACGTTGGAGAACGCGAGATTGTCACCACCGGGGCCGCCTTTCGGGCCCATCATCGTCTGGTCAGGCGTGGGGCGCGTCGGCTTGTGGGCGCAGCCCGAAAGCATCAGGGCGACGGCGGCGAGGGCGGGGAAAAGCGTCTTGGCGGCAAGGTTCATGTGGATGGCTTGAAAGGAAAAACAGGTGTAGGCCATCTATTGGGGCGAGTCGTTTCCCGCCGCAAGGCTTTTACTGCGTTTTCTTGGGCTCGATGAGCCCGATCTCGAGCGCGTAACGCGTGAGGCTCGCGACGTCGTGCAGGTTCAGCTTGCGCATGAGATTCGTGCGGTGGTTGTCGACCGTCTTCACGCTGATGCCGAGCTTGGCGGCGATCTCCTTCGTGCTGTTGCTCTCGGCGACGAGCTGAAGGATTTCGCGTTCGCGGTCGGTGAGGAAATCCGGCGCGCTGCTCGCGCTCGGATTCGCCACGACGTTGCGCAGCAGCGCGGCCACGGCCGGCCCAAAGTAAGTGCCGCCGTTCGCGACGGTCTCGAGGCCCTTCTTGAACTCGAACAGGCCCGCGGTCTTTTCGACAAAACCGTGTGCCCCGGCCTCGAGCATCTCGCGGACGAGCACCGGATTTTCGTGGCCGGAAAACACCAGCACGCGCATCGCGGGCAGTTTCTTGCTGATGCGGCGGAGCAGGTCGACGCCGTTCAGGCCGGGCAGCTTCGCGTCGAGCACGAGCACATCCGGGGCGACTTCGAGGCAGAGGCTGTGCGCGCTTTGACCGTCGCCACTTTCGCCCACCAGCTTGTAATTCGGATCCAGACGGAGGATTTCGGCCAACATTTCCCGGATAGCGGTCTGGTCTTCGACGATTACAAGGCGTTTCATTAAACGGCTGGGTTGTGGATTTTAGCCAAGTGTTTACATTTCAATCTGAGATGGAAATCACAATTTTCGCGCTTTGGACGCAAAAAGGAATTTAACTCCTTTTTGACAGATCGCCGATTCACCGCCGTCCATGCCTTTCCGTTTTTTCCCTATTTTTGCCTCCATCGCAGGGTGGAGTGTAGTGCTTGGCGGATGCGCGGCGCAGGTGCAACCCGCGAGCCGGACGCGGGTATCGAACGGGGCGCGACGGGAGATCTGGCAGGATGCGGAGCTGCTGGCCGCCCGCGAACCGGGCCGGGAAGTGCTGGTCGGCGCGGGCGACTCGATGGCCCCCGTCTATGGCGACGGCTCCGTCCTGGTCACGCGTCCGATCGATTACCGTCAGCTGCGGGCCGGCATGACGGTCGTTTACGTCAATGTGGAAGGGCATCGTGTCGCGCATCGGCTGATCCGTCTGGAAGACCACGGCTGGCGCGCCCAAGGCATCAACAACGCGACGCCGGATGCCGATCTCGTCACCGCGGAGAACCTCGTTGGCGTGGTCTATGTCAGCCTGGCGCAGGACGCCGGAGCGACGCCGGCGGCGGGAAAATAGCGGCGGCCGTTTGACTGCACCGGAAACTTCCCGGACTGCCGTCAGGAAAATGGTGGGCCGGCTGGGATTCGAACCCAGAACCAATTGCTTAAAAGGCAACTGCTCTACCATTGAGCTACCAGCCCTCAACCCCAAGGAAATGGGAATGTGCGAAATAGGTTTTCGCTCCCGTGATTGGCAAGAAATTTCTCCCTCGGAATCCGCGCGGGCAGTTGACCGGGGCGGAACCCGGGTCTAGGCAACCTCCTCCAAAACCTTGGGAACAATTCAAAAATACGCCCGTCAGAGCGAAGTTGACCGCATGTCAACTAAAGCCCAGGAAGTCGCCTTGGACCGGCTGTTGGTCGACCGTTTCAAAAACGGAGACCAATCGGCCTTCAACGAAATGGTTTCCCGCTATTGGGACCGCATTTACGCAATGGTGAACCAGCTCCTGCGCAACCAGCAGGACGCCGAGGAGGTGACCCAGGACGCCTTCATCCGCGCGCATCGCGGGCTCGCCAATTTCCGCGGGGATTCGGCCTTCTCCACGTGGCTCTATCAGATCGCGACCAATCTCGCGCGCAACCGCTACTGGTATTGGTGGCGGCGCAAGCGGGACAAGTCGGTCTCCTTCGACGCCCCCGTCAGCCCGGACAACGCCACCACGCTCGCCGAGGTCATCCCGGCGGAACTGGAGACGCCCGAGGATGCGACCGTCACCCAGGAATTTGTGACGCGCATCGCCGCCGGCATGGAGAAGCTCAGCGCCAAGCACCGGGAAATTCTGATCCTGCGCAACGTCAAGAACCTGTCCTACGAGGAAATCGCGGAGATCCTGTCGATTTCCGTCGGCACGGTCAAAAGCCGCATCGCGCGCGCCCGCGAAAGCCTGCGCGCCAAAATCGGAGATGATTCAAAATGAAAGACTCGAAGTTCATCGAACTGCTCAACCTCTATCTCGATCAGCAGATCGAACCGGCCGAGGCCGCGTTGCTGGAGGAGGAGATCGCGCGGCATCCGGCCCGGCGCCAGACTTACCAGCAGTATTGTCGCATGCATCGCGCCTGCACCCTGATGTTTGAACAGGCGCAGCCGGAATCCGACGTCGGCGAGAAGGCTGCGATGACCGTCGCGGCTGCCGAGGAAAAGATCCGCGCGTTTCCCGCGCCGAGCCGCAGCTACGGCTGGGTCGGCTATGCCGCGGGCCTGGCGGCGGCCGCCTGTGTCGCGCTGGTCCTGGTGCAGCGCCGCCCGGCCGAGCCCGCGGCCGCTCCCGCGCCGGCTCGTGAGGTGATGGTGCAAATCACGCCGAAACCGCTGCCGCCCGTGGTGCCAGTGGCAGCGGCTCGCGCCTCCGGTCTGGCGGCCGTTCCCGTCAATTACCAGGCCGCCGGCCAGCTGACCCACGCCGCCCGCCGTCCGTCGACGATGCTTCCCGTCGCCGCGGACCAGCAGCCGTCGCTCGAGTGGATGCGCCAGGTGCAGTTCACTCCGCTGGCCAGCGTCTCTGCGACGCCGCTACTTTTCGACCAGCAGGATTCCGCGCCGGAAACGCAGCAGGTGTTTTCGAGCCGGCTCCCGGTGCGCAGCAGCGCCACTTCGGCCTCGCCGAAACTGGACCTGATGAATCTGAACGCGGAGAAAGCCGCGTGGCAGTTCGAGCGCTGAGCGCGAACGGCGCTAGTTCAGCGCCTTCTTGATCAACGCCTCGGTCGTCGCCTTCGCGCCCAGCGCGAGGGCGGCCGCCCGGATCGCCGCATCGGCGTCCGCCGCCTTGTAGCCGAGCGCGATGAGCGCGGCCACCGCATCGCGATGCGGACTGGCGCCCGCCGCCGGCTGGCTGCCGGCCTCCGCCGTCGTAACGGTCTCCGTCGCGCCGACCTTGGTTTTCAATTCCACCACGAGACGCTCCGCGGTCTTCTTGCCGATGCCGGGGCACTTCGCGAGCGTGCCCACGTCGCCCTGGCGGATCGCGCCCTGCAGCAGGGGAAGGGAAAGTTTGCTCATGATCGTCAGCGCCATCTTCGGGCCGACGCCGGTGACGTGCTCGATCATCAGCCGGAAAAAGTCCCGTTCTTCCGCACTGGCGAAGCCATAGAGCGTCTGGGCGTCTTCGCGATAAACCACGTGCGTATGCAGCCGGACGGTGCTGCCGTTCGCGGGCAGCTTTTCGGCGGTCGTGACCGGGATGTTCACCTCGTAGCCGAGGCCGTTGAGCTCGACAATCGCGTGGAGCGGCGTGGCGGCGGCCAGCGTGCCCTGGATGGAGGTGATCATCGCACGAGTGCCGCGCTCAGCGCAGCCCGAGCACGTCCTGCATGTCGTACACGCCGGGCTTCTGCGTGGCGACCCACTGGGCGGCGCGCAGCGAGCCGCGCGCAAAGATGCCGCGATCCGAAGCCTTGTGCGTGAGTTCGATCCGCTCGCCGAGGGCGGCGAACATGACCGTGTGATCGCCGACGACGTCGCCGCCGCGCAGGGCATGGACGCCGACTTCCGTCGGTTGCCGCTCGCCGGTGATGCCTTCGCGGCCGTGGCGCAGCGCCTTGGCGGTGAGCTTGCGCTCCTCGAGGATGATCTCGAGCAGGCGCGCCGCGGTGCCGCTGGGCGCGTCCTTCTTGAACCGGTGATGCATCTCGACGACCTCGACGTCGTAATCGTTTCCGAGGACGCCCGCGGCGCGGCGGGTGAGGGCGAAGAGCAGGTTGACGCCGACGGAGAAATTGCCGGCCCAGACGCACGGGACCTGCGCGGCCAGCTGGAGCAGCTTCGCCTTTTCGGCGGCGGCGTGCCCGGTGGTGCCGATCACGATCGGCTTGCGGCGGGCAACGGCGAGCTCGAGCAGGGCGGAGGTCGCCTGGTGGGAGCTGAAATCGATGATGACGTCGCACTTTTCCAGCGCGGCGCCGAGGTTGTCGCCGACATCGGTGGCGGCGCCGATCGAGAGCCCGAGTTCGGGCGCGGCGGCGGCGATCGCCTGGCCCATGCGGCCCTTGGCGCCGTTGAGGAGGATGCGCAGACCCATGATGAAAATCAGCGGTCGAGCGCGCGCAGCGTGTTGGTGAGCACGCGGGCGTTGGCGGTCGTCATCTCGCAGAGCGGGGCACGGACCTCGCCGGACCCGATGATCCCGGCGCGCAGGAGCGCGGCCTTGATCGGCACGGGATTGGGTTCGATGAAGATGGCCTTGAACATCGGATAGAGCCGGCGATGCAGCGCGGTGGCCTTCCGGTAGTCGTTCGCCAGGGCGAGCTTCACGAGCTGGCTCACTTCGCGGACGTAGAGATTCGAGGCCACGCTGATGACGCCCTCGGCGCCCACGGCCATGAACGGCAGGGTGAGGGAGTCATCGCCGCTCAGCACGGTGATGTCGCGCCCGAGCGCCTGCTTGAGCTGGTCGACGCGATCGACGCTGCCGCCAGCCTCCTTGATCGTGCGGACGTGGGCATACTTCGCCCGGAGCCGCTCGACGACGCCGACGCTGATCTCGATCCCGCAGCGGCCGGGGATGGAATAAAGGATGATCGGCTTGTCCGTCGCCTCGGCGAGCGTCGCAAAATGGCGATACAGGCCCTCCTGGCTGGGCTTGTTGTAGTACGGCGCGACCACGAGCATCGCGTCCGCGCCGGCCTCGTGGGACAGCGTGGTGAGCTCGACGGCCTCCTGCGTGGAGTTGGAGCCGGTGCCGGCGATCACGGGCACCCGGCCGCGCGAGGCCTCGATCACGGCGCGGATGACGTCCAGGTGCTCCTCATGCGAGAGCGTGGGGGACTCGCCGGTGGTGCCGACCGGCACGAGTCCGTCGACGCCGCCACGGATCTGATGCGCCACGAGCTTGGCGAGGTCGTCGTAGGCGACCCGCTGGCGCCGGAAAGGCGTGACGAGCGCGGTGATGGTCCCGGTGAACGGTGAGGATTGCATGCAGGAGGAAGGCGGCGGGGCAATGAAGCCTTGCTGAACAAAGCAGGGCGATTTACAGAATCCGCAACGTTTTTTTGCCCAGCTTTCCTCTGTATCCGCCCATGACTCCACACACTGAGATGTTCAACGACCTCCTGAAGCTCGCCGTCGACAGCGGCGCGAGCGACATCGTGGTCAAATCCAACAAACCCGGCTACGTGCGTCTCGCCGGCCGGTTGAAGCCGGTGGACATGGATCCGATCACTTGCCCGGAGGCGCAGGCATTCGTCGACGAGAATGTGCCCACGGTCTTCAAGTCACGCTGGGACGATGAGGGCCAGGTGGACTTCGCCTATGCTGCGGACGGTGTGGGCCGGTTCCGCGTCAACGCCTTTCACCAGCGCGGGCTCGTGAGCCTCGTGATGCGTCACATCAAGAGCCGCGTGCCGAGCTTCGACGACCTCGGTCTGGGCCAGACGGCGGACGCGCTGATCAAGCTCTCGCAGGCGAAGGACGGTATTCTGCTCGTCTGCGGCGCCACCGGCTCGGGCAAGAGCTCGACGATGGCCGCGATGATGAACTGGATCAACGTGAACATGGACAAGCACATCGTCACGATCGAGGACCCGATCGAGTACACGTTCCAGGACGAGAAGTCGCTGTTCCAGCAGCGCGAGATCGGCCTCGACGTGCCGAACTTCGAATTGGCGATCACGTCGGTGCTGCGCCAAAACCCCGATATCATTCTCATCGGAGAAATGCGCGACAAGGAGACGTTCGAGACCGCCATCAGCGCCGCCGAAACGGGCCATTTGGTGTTCTCCACGATGCACGCGGCGACGGTCGCGCAGTCGCTTACGCGTCTGTTCGAATTCTTCCCGCCCGAGCAGATCGCCCAGGCCCGCCGGCAGATCGCCGGCTCGATCCGCGGCTTCATCTGCCAGAAGCTGGTCCCGACGATCGAGGGCACCGGCCGCGTGCCGGCGAACGAAATCTTGAGCGCCGATGCAGTGGTCCGAAACCTCATCCTCGAAGGCCAGAACGAGAAGCTCCAGGGCATCCTCGAGAGCGGCACCGACTCCAGCAGCTTCTCCTTCAACAAGGACCTCTACCGCCTGATCAAGGCGGGCAAGATCAGCAAGAACGACGGCCTCAAGTTTTCGCCGAATCCGCAGGCGCTGGAGATGAACCTGAAGGGCATCTTCATGAAGACCGGCTGAGCCGCGCTGTACCGATGTCGCGTCTGCGCCGCCAATTTTTCGTGCTGGTACCGCTGCTCGCCTGGGCCGCGGCCGGGTCGCCGGTGCAAGCGCAGGCGGCCGAGCAGGAAACCAGGCCGGCCAACGACGCGATTTCCGCGACCCGGCGCGATCTCGAGGCGCTGAAGAGCGATCGCAATCTGCCGATGGATTCATCCAAGGTGGCGCTGCCGACGATCGACGCTCCGCAGATCGCGGCGCCGACCACGCTCGGGCCCGGTGCGCCGCTTCCGCCCACGGCGCAGTCGAAGCCCGGCCAGGGACAGCCCCGCCGTTCCAACTCGTGGCTGATCGACGCGATGGAGGGCAATTCGGGCGAAAACAGTTTGAATGGCGGTGCGAATCCAAAGGATCCGTGGCAGCAGCTGATGCTGGGCGACGACAGTCGCGACAAGGCGGGCAGGGCGAACGGCGATTCCGGATCGCGACTTGGGCTTTCCAATGTCGAGAAGGATGGAATCCTGGGCGACCGCCGAAATCTGTCGCGCGGGACGTCGTCTGCGGCGGACGGAAAACCCGAGCTCGCGCCGCTGAAGGATGCCGCACCCAATCCGCTCGCCGGTTACATGGCGGGCTGGATGACCTCGCGGGACTTCAATCTCCTGGCCAAGCCGGACACCGGCGGAGCGCCGGGCTCGCCGGAAGGGATTTCCGGGTCGCCGATCACGGGAGCGACCGAAGCGTTTTCTCCGTCCTCCGCTTTCTTCTCCGCCGCCGTCGGCGGTCCGGTTGATTTCGGATCTTCCCGCGGGAGCGGACCGACCGGCGCGCCGGAAAATCCCTACCTGCAGGCGCTGACGCAGCCGCCTCCTTCCTCGACGCTGCCGCCCGCGCTCACACTCCCGCCGATGTCTGCGCCGGCGCCCGTTTCGTCCGTTCCTCCCCCCCTGGACAATCCGGCTCCGCCGGCGCGCCTCGAGTTCGCGCATCCGGAGCTGCAGAAGCGGGATGACGACGCGAAATACTTTCCCCAGTTGAAGCGTTTTTAGGGCTTGGTTTTCGCCGGGCCGGGCGATTTTCTGGACGGTTTCAACATGGCACTGGGACTTCTATTTGCAGGGCAGGGCGCCCAAAAAGTCGGGATGGGCAAGTCGCTTTACGCGGCGTCGCCAGCGGCGAAAGCGCTCTACGACGAGGCGCGGCAGGTGCTGGGCTGGGACCTGGCGGCGATCAGCTTCGAGGGGCCCGAAACCGAGCTGACGCAGACGAAAGTCTGCCAGCCGGCGCTGTTCGTCCACGGCCTCACGCTGCTCGCGGCGCTGCGGGAGCAGGGCAAGCTTCCGGCCGGAGAGCCGAAATTCGCGCTCGGGCTGAGCCTGGGCGAAGTCACCGCCTATGCGGCGGCCGGCGTCTTTGATTTCGCCACGGGACTCAAGATCGTGGCCGAGCGCGGCCGCCTGATGCAGCAGGCCTGCGAGCAGTCCGTCGGCAGCATGGCTGCGGTCGTGGGCGAGGATCGCGTGAAGGTCCAGGAGCTCTGCGCGGAATTCAAGATCGAGGCCGCCAACTTCAATGCGCCGGGCCAGATCATCATCTCGGGCGAAAAGTCCGCGGTGGAAGCGGCGGTCGCCGCCGGCAAGGCCCGAGGCATGAAGAAGGTCATTCCGCTCAACGTGGCGGGCGCCTACCACAGCCGCCTGATGGAACCGGCGCGTGCGGCCTTCGCGGCGTTTCTCGCGCCGATCCCGTTCGCGGCGCCGCGCCTCGCGGTGTTCACGAACACGACCGGCCAGGCGGTCAGCGACCCCGCGGCGATCAAGGCCGCGCTGGTAAAGCAGGTGGTTTCCTCGGTGCTCTGGGAAGACTGCATGCGTTCGGCCGCGGCGGCCGGTGCGACGGAATTCTGGGAGCTCGGGCCGGGCGGCGTTCTCGCCGGACTGGCGCGTCGCACTGAGAAGGCCTGGGTGGTGAAGAGCTATGCCGAGTTCAGCGATGTGACCACCTGACATGTCTGTCCAGAACACCCGCAATTTCTGCATCATCGCGCACGTCGATCACGGCAAGACCACGCTCTCGGACCGGCTGTTGGAGCATACCAACACGATCGAGCAGCGGGTGATGACCGACCAGCACCTCGACTCGATGGATCTCGAGAAGGAGCGCGGCATCACGATCAAGTCGCATCCGGTGACGATGACGTACCGGGCGAAGAACGGGAAATCCTACAAGCTCAACTTGATGGACACGCCCGGCCACGTGGACTTCTCCTACGAAGTCTCGCGCAGCCTGGCCGCCTGTGAAGGCGCGGTGCTCCTGATCGACGCCGCGCAGGGCGTCGAGGCCCAGACGGTCGCGAACGCGCACCTCGCGTTCGGCCAGAAGCTCAAGGTCATCCCGGTGATCAACAAGATCGACCTGCCGAGCGCCAATCTCGAGCTCTGCACGCGCCAGCTCGAGGACATCCTTTCGATTCCCGCGGAGGAGGCGATCCTCGCCAGCGGCAAGTCGGGCATCGGCATCGAGGACATCCTCGAGGCCGTCGTGAACCGCGTGCCGCCGCCGCGCTGGGCGGATTATCCGCAGACGCGCTGCC
>CALFNJ010000597.1 GCA_937902865.1 uncultured Opitutaceae bacterium | reverse complement strand
TGATCTTCATCAACCAGATCCGCATGAAGATCGGCGTGATGTTCGGCAGCCCGGAGACGACCTCCGGCGGCCGCGCGCTGAAGTTTTTCGCCTCCGTCCGCCTCGACATCCGCCGCAAGGACCAGATCAAGACCCCCGAGGGCAAGGTCATCGGCAACCGCACGAAGATCAAGGTGGTGAAGAACAAGGTGGCGCCGCCATTCACCGAGACCGAATTCGACATCATGTACGACGAGGGCATTTCCAAGGTCGGCTCGCTCCTCGACCTCGCCCTCGAGCACAAGGTGCTGGAGAAAAAAGGCGCCTGGATCGCCTACGAGGGCAACCTCGTCGGCCAGGGTCGCGACGCCGCCAAGCTCGCGCTCAAGGAAAAGCCCGAGCTGGCGGAGAAGCTCACCAAGGCCGTGCTTGAGAAGGTGAATGTCACCGGCGGTGCGGTGATCGCCGGCGAAGCGGAAGCCTGAGCGGGCCTACCCCAAGCCGTCTCGCGCAGAGGCGCAGAGCCACAGAGGTCGGCTCCGGAGCACTTGGATTGTGTCCGACCTCTGCGTCTCCGCGCCTCTGTGCGAGACGGTTTGAGAGATTGGGGATCCCGGATGCGATTTCTCGGTTTGCGCGTTGCGGGAGTGAGCGGGTCGGGGTTTCGTGGGGAGGTTTTGCGCTTCGCCCATGCCTTCTGCTCAGCCCACGTCCGCTCTCTCCCGCAGCTCGGTTGCGGGCTCCGCGCGTGAGCCGGTGTTTCAGGTGCGCGGGCTGGCCCGCGTCTACGGCGAGGGCTCGGCAGCGGTCACGGCGCTGCGGGGAGTCGACTTCGAACTTTTTCCCGGCGAGCTGATCGTATTGCTCGGCGCCTCGGGCAGCGGAAAATCCACGCTGCTCAACCAGCTCGGCGGACTGGATTCACCCACGCGCGGCACCCTGCTCTACCGCGGCTGGGATCTGGGCTCGGCCGACGAAAAGGAGCTGACGCATTTCCGCCGCGACGCCGTGGGCTTCGTGTTTCAGGCGTATAACTTGATTCCCAGCCTGACAGCCCGGGAGAACGTCGCGCTCATCACCGGCATCTGTCACGATCCGATGGCGCCGGAGGAAGCGCTCGAGCTGGTGGGCCTGGGCGCGCGCCTCGATCACTTTCCCGCGCAGCTTTCCGGCGGCGAGCAGCAGCGCGTGGCGATCGCCCGCGCCATTGCGAAGCGGCCGGCGGTGCTGCTGTGTGACGAGCCCACCGGCGCGCTCGACGTGCAGACGGGCATCACCGTCCTCGAGGCGATCGAGCGCATCAACCGCGAGCTCGGCACGCTCGCGGTCATCATCACGCACAACGCCATCCTCGCGGACATGGCGGACCGTGTCTTCACCCTCTCCGACGGCCGCATCGTGAGCGAGCGAACGAATCCCCGGCGCGGCTCGGTGCGCGATCTGGCCTGGTAGAGCCGGCGCGCGATGCGCGCCGGAAGTAACAAATTTCAAGTGGGCAAGTATCAAGAAAACAGCGGCAAGCCGGAAGGAAGAGGGACACTTGTGTTCGGGCAGATCGAAAGCCTGTTACTTGGTCCTTGTTACCTGTTACTTGCGCGCGAAGCGCGGCCATGAATTTGCTCGATCGCAAACTCCTGCGCGATTTTCGCGCACTGAAGTCGCAGGCGTTCGCGGTCGCGCTCGTGATGGCGTGCGGGCTGGCGATGATGATCATGACACGTTCGCTGATCCTTTCGCTCGCGACGACGCGCGACTGTTATTATCAGCAGAATCGGTTTGCGGATGTCTTTGCCCGGCTGAAGCGCGCGCCTGATGCCGTCCAGGCGCAGCTCGCGGCGATCCCCGGCGTGGCGGCGGTGGAGACCAGCATCGCGGAGCAGGTGACCCTCGATGTCCCGGGCCAGGCGGAGCCGGCGGTGGGGTTGATCAATTCGCTGCCCGAGCGCGGCGAGGCCGCGCTGAACCGGCTCTATCTCCGCACCGGCCGGCTGCCGCTCGGGCAGGCGGCCCACGGGGAGCTGGCGGCGGGCGAGGCGTTCGCGGAGACGCACGGGCTCAAACCGGGCGACGAACTCTCGGCCGTCCTCAACGGTGCGAAACAGCGTTTCCGGCTTTCCGGCATCGTGCTGTCGCCGGAATTCGTCTTCGAGGCGCCGCCCGGCGCGGCGCTGCCGGACAACAAGACCTATGGCGTGTTCTGGATGCCGTATCGGGAACTTGCGACGGCGTTCCAGCTTTACGGCGCCTTCAACGCGGTGGCGATTTCGCTGGCGCCGGGCGCTGCGGAGGGGGCGGTGATTGCGGCGGTCGACCGCGTGCTCGCGCCTTACGGCGGGCGCGGCGCCTACGGTCGGGAAAATCATCCCTCCCACCGCCGGCTCGACGACGAGATCCGCGTGCTGCAGGGCCTCTCGATCGCCTTCCCGCTGGTGTTTCTCAGCGTGGCGGCGTTCATGACGAACTCCGTGATGAGCCGGCAGATCGCGCTGCAACGGGAGCAGATCGCCATGCTTAAGGCCTGCGGCT
>CALFNJ010000596.1 GCA_937902865.1 uncultured Opitutaceae bacterium | reverse complement strand
GCTTTCAGCGCCTCCATCCCCAGCACGCCATCGATCCGCCGCTGGGCCACCGCGTCTGCGTTTGCCATATCGGCATCCGCCACCAGCGCGGCGACAAACCCTTCCAGTTTCAAGCCTCCGGACTGGAGCTGTGACACCAGGACAAATCCACCGGACACGACCCCCACTGATCCTTGCAGAGTCGCCGCGCCATTGATCCTCAAGAGGCCAGCCCTCGCCGCCGTGGATTCGGTCAATGCCAGTCCGTCGGCTCCCGAATCCACGAGGAGATGCCAAGGCCCTGTGCCGTTGATCGTCGCCTCGACCAGCAGGGTACCTCCGTAGCCCTGCGAGGTCGGCAGCAGGACTCGGTCGGCGCTGAGCGTGGTCCGATTGGGAGTAAATGTCAGCGCACGCAAGACCGTGGTCCCAGCCGGCAACATCCATAAAAGCAAACATCCGACGAATCGATGCAGGCTCCGACTGAATCGGGTCATGGCGGCGGGGGTGAAAGTCGTGGCCTAACTGAGCAGGGCGTCCTGGATGGCTTTAAACTTCAGTTCGGTCTCCGCAAACTCGTTCTCCGGCGAGGAGCCGGCCACGATGCCGGCGCCGGCGTAGAGCCGCGCGCGGCTGCCGTCGATCAGCGCCGAGCGGAGTCCGACGAAAAATTCCCCGCCGCCGCGCGCGTTGAGCCAGCCCAGCGCCCCGGCGTAGAGACCGCGGGAAAAACCTTCGAGCTCGGGAATCCGCGCGAGCGCCGCCGCCCGGGGAGTTCCACCGACGGCCGGAGTCGGATGCAGGGCCGCCAGGGCGTCGAGCAGCCGCACCGACTCCGGCAGCACCGCGCGGATCGGCGTGTGCAGATGCTGCACGTTGGCGAGCCGACGGATGCCGGGCGTAGAGGGAAACTCCGGTTTCAATCCGAGTTGTTCCAGCCTGCCGGTGATCGCATCGATCACCAGCCGCTGCTCGCGCAGATCCTTGTCGCTGCGCTGCAGCGCGGCCGCGAGCGCGGCGT
This sequence comes from uncultured Opitutaceae bacterium, assembly GCA_937902865.1. Taxonomy (GTDB): domain Bacteria; phylum Verrucomicrobiota; class Verrucomicrobiia; order Opitutales; family Opitutaceae; genus CAIUWA01. The sequence continues at coordinate 5,678 of CALFNJ010000596.1, read as the reverse complement.
CCTCGCTGGCGCCAGCGCCGCGGCGGATCGATCCGGCCAGCGCCTCCGTCTCGAGCACGCCCTGGCTCACGCGCACGAGCCGTTCGGGGCTCGCCCCGATGAAGCTCTGGCCGCGTCCGTTCGCGAACGAGAACGCATAACAGCTGGGAAAGCGCTGCCGCAGGCCGTTCAGCAGCCGCAGCGGATGGAGCGGCCGGTCCGCCACCAGGTCCCGCGCCCGCGCCAGCACGATCTTGCTGAATTCGCCGCGCCCGATGCACTCCAGCGCCCGCGCCACCGCCGCGCGGTAGTCGCCGGCCTCGCCGCTGCGGCGAATCGCCAGCGTCTCCGTTCCGCTCGGGAGCGCGGTGCGCGGCTCGTCGTAGTTGAAGCCGCGAAACTTCTGGTGCGCCTTCCACACCCGCTCGGCCAGCGGCGCGAGCGGCGCGTCCGGCGTGATCAGAAAATTGGCCACCGCCGTCGTCACGGCTCCGGCCCTCGCCACCTGCCAGCGCGGCACGAAGACATGCGCGGCCGGAAACGGCGCGCCCGCCTCGGTCTCATCGCCGAAGGCAAAGCGCGCGAAGAAATGCGGTCCGCCGAACGGCGCCGTCACGTCGCCCACCGCGAGGGTGCCGGCGATCGTGTCGTCGATCCAGTGCTGCACCGCCGCGAAGCGCTCCGGACCGCTCGCCTCGAACTCGCACGCAACCTCCGCGCCCGAGATCGCGGTCTCCAGATCAGGCCGTTCGGCATAACAGTGCGGCTCACCCGGCTCGAAAATCGATTCGAGCACCGCCAGCGGATCAAGCGCGTCGACCTCAACCGAAATGCTCACCAGCCGCGCCCGACCCGACTGCCGCGCCGCCTCCCGGCAGCGGGTGAGAAATGCCTGCAGGCCCTCCAGCGAGGCGTTGGCCGCGAGGTCGAGCGGCACAATGGTCATAGCTGGCGCCGACTTCACCGCCGACGAGGAACCGGAATTCGGATCGCTCATATCGTTCCAAAAATCCGGGCCAGACGGCTGCGTTGGAATCGGGCGTCCGGCATCCGGCGTCGGGCTTGGCGCGTCCGTTTATTTCTTCGCCGGCGTCGCGGCCGCCGCCGGAGGAGCCGGGCGCGGGAACAGCACCAGCGCCTCCGCGACTTTCGCGCCGGTCAGCTTCGCGCCCCAGTTGAGTTCGTCGCGCCAGACCGTTCCCGGCGTGTAGCCAAGCACGGCGTTGATCTTCGGCGTGGTCGCGGGCGTCACGTGCTGGATCAGAGCCACCGCGAGCCGCAGCGCCTCGGCCATCGTGGCCAGCGCGGTGCGCAAAAGTTCCTGGTCCGCCGCGGCGGGGGACTTGCCGAGCTTCCACGGGGCGCGCTTCTCGATGTAGGCGTTGGTCTCCGTGAGGAAGACCATCGCCCGCTCAAGCGCGGTGTGGAACTGGAAGCCTTCGCACAACGGGATGAATTCGTCGCGAGTCTTGTCCCAGAGCGCGCGGAGAGAGCGCTCGAGGTCCTGGTCCGGGCCGGCCGCCGGCACCATGCCGCCGGCGAAGCGGGTCGTCATGTTCAGCGTGCGGTTGACCAGGTTGCCGAGGTTGTTCGCGAGTTCGCTGTTGTAGCGGACGAGGAACTGCTCGCGGGTGAAGTCGCTGTCCTGGCCGACGTTCATCTCGCGGATGAGGAAATAGCGGAACGCATCCGCGCCGAACTCGGCGACGAGATCGAGCGGGTTGAGCGCGTTGCCGGTGCTCTTGGACATCTTCGCGCCACGCTGCATCCACCAGCCGTGGACAATCAGCTGGCGCGGCAGGGCGAGGCCCGCGGCCTGCAGCATGATCGGCCAGTACACCGCATGCGGCGGCACAAGGATGTCCTTGCCGATCACGTGATGCGCCTCGCGCCAGACGTCCGGCTGCTGGCGCACGGCGGAGTAATAATTCACCAGCGCGTCGAACCACACGTACGTGACGAACTTCTCGTCGAACGGCAGCGGAATCCCCCACTCCAGGCGCTCGCGCGGACGCGAGATGCAGAGGTCGTTCAACGGCTCCTTCAGGAACTCGAGCACCTGCGTCTGCCGAAAGCGCGGGAAGATCCAATCGGGGTTCTTCGTCAGAAAATCGACGAGCCAGTCCTGGTACTGGCGCAGCTTGAAGAAGTAGTTGGACTCCGTGATCTCCGTCACCTCGCCGAAGAGCTCCGGCCATGAGCCGTCGGGATTGCGGTCCTTTTCCTGGAGGAACTGCTCCTGGCGCGTGGAATAGAAGCCTTTGTATTCCGCGAGGTAGATCTCCCCCTTGTCGTAGAGCTGCTGGAGGATCTCGCGGACGACCGCCTTGTGCCGCGGCTCGGTGGTGCGGATGAAGTCGTCGTTGCTGATGTTCAGCTTCGGCAGGAGCGACTGGAACTCCGCGCTGACTTCGTCGGCCAGCTGCTGCGGCGTGATGCCGCGCTTGCGGGCGCTGGCCTGCACCTTCTGGCCGTGCTCGTCCGTGCCAGTGAGAAAATGGACCTTGTCCCCCATCTGCCGCCGGAACCGGGCAATGACGTCCGTCAGCACCTTTTCATAGGCATGGCCCAGGTGCGGCGAACCGTTCACGTAGTCGATCGCGGTGGTGAGATAGTACTGCTTCATGACAGGAGCCGGCCAAACAAAGCCGGCCCGGCGCAAATGTCGAAAGTTTTGACGCACGCCCCGCGCTGCCGCAGCGTGCGCCGGTCTTTCGTTTCCCCGCGCATCGCGCATGACTTCCTTCACCCGCCTCGTCGGCTATTCCGCGCTGCTGCTGTTCGTCTTCCTCGGCGCCGCGCTCGCCGCGCAAGGCTGGCTGCACCACGAGACCCAGCGCCTGCGGGCCGACGCGGTCGAGGCCAAGCGGGTGCAGCTCCGAGCGGTGCTCGAGACCTTTCCCCGTCCGCCGGGGCAATGGACTCCGGCCGATCGCAGCCACATCGGAGCGATGATCGGCGCCACGGTGGGAGATCGCGGGGAGGCCGTGGGCGGCGCCGCCCCGGACTCACCCTTCTATTTTGATGAAAAAACCGCGACCAGCGACGTGCACGTGACCTTCGCCGCGCCGGCGTTCATCCGCCTGACGTTGCTCTACCAGCGCACGGCGGCCGGCCTCGCGCTGCTCGCCGCCGGGCTGCTCGGCCTGTGGTTCGTGCTCGTCGCCTTCACCTGGCGCCGCCCGGATTCCGTCTCTCGCTCTCCCTGGGCCGCGGCCCAGGTGGAGATGAGCGGCCTCACCCAGCTGGCCAAAACGTCGGCCGCGCAGGAGGAGGAGCTCGACCGCGAGCGCGACGTGCGCCGACGCGCGGAGGAGGATGCCCAATTGCGCCAGCGTCTCCTTGCCCAATCGCTCGAGGGCAAGATCCGCCTCGGCCACGATCTGCACGACGGCATCATCCAGTCGCTCTATGCCGTCGGACTCACGCTCGAGTCGGTGCGGACATTGCTCGCGTCCGATCCCGCCGAAGCCGACCGCCGGCTGGAAAAATGCCGGGAAGGGTTGAATGGCACGATCCGCGACGTGCGCGCCTACATCACCGGGCTCGGTCCGGAGAACCTTCGCCGCATCGGCTTCGCCCAGGCACTGGATGCACTGGTCGCCGAGCTGCGCGCCGACCGCGCCGTGAACTTCGATCTGCGCATCGACCACGAGGCCACCGCGCGGCTTTCCCAGGAACAAAGCATCGACGCCCTCCAGATCACCCGGGAGGCAATCAGCAACAGCCTCCGTCACGGCGGCGCCACGGCGGTGACCGTCCGCGTGCAGCACAGCGACGGAGAGGTCGGCCTGCTCGTGCAGGACAACGGCCGCGGCTTCGACCCGGCCACGAGCAACGCCGGCGGACACGGTCTCGCCAATATGCGCGCCCGCGCGCACCGGCTCGGCGCGAACGTGCGGGTCGACAGCCGGCCGGGCAACGGCACGCGGGTGGTGGTCACGCTCCCGGTCACTGCCCTTCCCGCATGAGCGCCGCCGAGAAAAAACGCGTCCGGGTGCTGCTGGTCGACGACAGCGAGGTCGTGCGCATGGGCCTGCGTTCGCTGCTCGGCGGACAGACCGGGATCGAAATCATCGGCGAGGCGGGAAACGTCGCGACCGCCGTCGACACCTGCGCCAAGCTGCGGCCGGACGTGGTGTTGATGGACATCCGCCTGCCCGACGGCACCGGCTTCGACGCCTGCCGGCAGATTCTGGCGCGGCAGCCCGACATGCGCGTGCTGATCCTCACCTCGGTCGTCGACGACACCCTCGTCGCGGAGGCCATCCGTGCCGGCGTGCAGGGCTACCTCCTGAAGGAAATCAACGGCCGCGAACTGGTGCAGGCCATCTTCGACGTCGCCGCGGGCCAATCGATCCTCGATCCGGCCGCCACCGCGCGGGTGATGCGCCTCGTCAAGTCCACCACCACGCGCGACCTGCTCGCCACGCTCTCGCCGCAGGAGAGCCGAGTCCTGGCCCTCATCGCCCAAGGCTGCACGAACAAGGAAGCCGCATCCTCCATGGGCCTGACGGAAAAGACGGTGAAAAACTATCTCAGCACGGTCTTCGAAAAGCTCGGCATCAATCGCCGTTCGCAGGCCGCCGCGCTTTACGCGCAGGAGCGTCCGGCCGACCTCAATAGAGGCGAACGGCCCTAGTCGAGCCGGGCCTATTTTACAGTCGCATCCCAGTTGCACGTTCCCCAGCTTTTTTGCGCAGACGTCCAGACTGCGCATGCCCTCTTCCCACGAACGATTTTCCAGGAAAAATTCCGCCATCCCGGCGCGGGCTTTTTCCTCGTCGTCGCGAGGCCGGCCAGCCGGCCGGCGGGGCTTCACGCTCGTCGAAGTCATGACGGCCAGCACGATTTTCTGGTTCGTGATCCTCGGCGTGTACCTGATGCTGGTGCGTTCATACCAGATCGCGGCTCTTTCCCGCTGCCGGGACGAAGCCCGGGCGGTGATCCGGACCTACGCCGATCAATTCGAACGCCTGCAGACCACCACGAAAGTGGCGAGCGGCGCCAGCTACACCCGCTGGCTGTTTCTCCCGGACGGCGAAACCGGCCGCGGCCTTTCCTGGGGCTCGCTGAGCGACGCCAACGTCTTTGATACGCCTTTGTCGCCCGCTCCGAATCTCGCCATCACGCTCGGTCAGGGGGCGCACCCGGTGGCCGCCACGATTTCCCGCAACGTGATCTACGTCAACGCCTCGACCGGGGCCGATTCCTCCAGCCAGATCATCCAGGCGTCGGGCTACATGCTGAAGGGTGTTTTCACGGTCAAATTCGTCCTCAACAACAAGAGCTACTCGGAATCGCTCACGGTGCTTCGGGCCGTCCCATGAAAACGCCTCCCCCTGCTTCCGCCCAGCGTCGCTCCGGCAAGGCGCGCGGCTTCACGCTCGTCGAGATCATGACGGCCGCCGCGGTGGCCGGCCTCGTGCTGGCGGCGGTGGCATCCGTCCTCGTGGTCTCCCTGCGGCTGTTCGGCAAGAACCGGCAGATCGATGACGCGATCACGAATACGCGGCTGGTTCAGGAGCATCTCAACGCGCAGATGGCCATCGCGGTCAGCCAGAAGCAGGGCTCCCTCACCATTCGCCCCTCGTTTAGCGATCCCTCCACCACCACGCCGGTGCGCTACGCCGTGATGATGTATCGCGTGCCCATCGGCTCGTTCGGCACGGTGGTGAGCGATACGTCCAGCTCCAGTT
>CALFNJ010000595.1 GCA_937902865.1 uncultured Opitutaceae bacterium | reverse complement strand
GCCGCCTATCAATTCACCACGGATCCGATCGAAGCCGTGACCGGCGCCGACTTGGTTTACACCGATGTCTGGACCAGCATGGGCCAGGAGGAACAGGCCAAGCAGCGGATCGCCCAGATGAAACCGTACGCCGTGACGGCGAAGCTGTTCGCCGCCGCCAAGCCCGATGCGCTCTTCATGCATTGCCTCCCCGCTCATCCCGGTGAGGAAGTCGAGCAGGCCGTCCTCGACAACCCGCGCTGCGTGATCTTCGACGAGGCGGAGAACCGCCTCCACGTCCAGAAGGCCATCATGGCCGCGCTGGCGGAGGCGCGCCTGAAATAAGCAGGTGGAGCGCGTTGTCCCGAACGCGCTGTTCGCTCCATCTGGCTTTTGACGCGGGCAGACGTTCCAACGCGTTGAGGTCAACGCGTTCCACCCCGACCCATCTGAGCTGCGAGGGTCGGTTCACTCGACCGCTTCGCCCGTCGAGCCGCGACTGGTTCAAGGGAGTGGGTTGGAAAACTGCGGCGCTTCCGTCGCGGAGGCCTGATTTTCGGCGGCAAGCTCCGCCACCGCGTCCGCATACGACTCCTCGTCGGGGAAGGGCAGAACTCGCACAGTGTCGTCCTCCTTCACGTAAGTGTAGCCGATCGGGATCAGCACGCTGCGGAGAACCCGGTCCAGCGACATGTCATTGATTTTGACGGAAATTCGCGCGTGCAGGGGATCGGGCAACACGAGCTTGAAATGGAAAAGTTCTGACAGATTGCGCAGCAACTGTCCGACCTCCTCGTTCGAAAAATCCATCGCGAAAGTCTGGGTCCAGGGGTCGACGGCGCGCGCGCGTGTTGCTGGTGCTGCGGGCGGAGGAGAAGACAGAGGCAACGGATCGGCGGGAATCGGGTCGACTGGGGGCACGATCTGTTCCGGCGGCACGGGCGCTTCCGGCATCACCGGTGGCGGTGTCCTGTCTGGCGGCGGAGTCGTCGCGACCAGAGGAGCGGACCCCGGTGACGAATGCATCCACGTCAGCACAACCCCCAACGTAATCGCCGCGGCGACCGCACCGATGCCTTTCAGGGATAACCGGGAAATTCTCATCCCGGCTCCCGCGTACGAGGCGGTGACCTGGGTCACTTGATGCGCCAGCTCGGGCGGCGCGGCCAGGGTCGCCTGGGTCGTGATCAACGTCGCGAGCGCCGCTCCGGTCGACGTGATGCCGCGACGAGAGAGCTGAGCCTCCAGCCGCTCGAGTCCGCGGGTCACCCGTTTCCGGGCGGCGTCCTCGCTCACCTGCAGCAGGCGGCCAATTTCCGCGAAGGGTCGGTCCTCGAAGAAGCGCAGCAGGACCGCGGTGCGCTCCGTTTCATTCAAGTCGCCCATCGCGTCGTCGAGCACCACCCGAAGGCGGCCCCAGGCGGCGTCGGTGGCCGCGGTTTCGTTCGGCACTTGCCTCATAAAAGATTCCTCGCGCGCCGCGCGGCGGCGTTCGGTTCGCTGCACCTGGTCCGCCGCATGCCGCGTGCTGGTGTAGAGCCAGCCGGTGATCATGGGATGTGAGGATACGTTCTCCGCCTTTCGGGCGAGATCGACAAAGACACTCTGGACGACATCCGCAGCGCGATGGGCGTCGCCGCCCAGACGACGCAGCGCCACCGAATAGACGAGGTTGAGATGCCGGCGCACCAGCTCGGTGAACGCGGCCTGGGATCCTTCGCGGGAAAACCGGCGCAATAGCTCGGCGTCAGTGGGTATCATATCGCCTGCAAACAGCCGCGGCCTGGCCAAACCGGACAACCGGGCGGAGAATTTTCACGAGGAAGCAAGGGAAGGAGAGGGGCGGGGAACGACTTTCGTGCCAGCCCGTTCCTTTTCTGTCGCGAGGCTGGCGCTTTTCCCCGAAAAGAAAAACCGCGAAACGCCCATGAACGCAGAGCAGCACACGCCGGCGAAAAAAGAGATCTGGTTTGCCGCGAAGAAATACGGGTACGGCTGGGGCCGGCCGACGCGTTGGCAGGGATGGCTGGTAATCCTGGTTTATGCCGTCCTCGCGGGCGCGGGCATTGCCTACGTCATGCCGAGCAAGGGTCCGGTCTATTTCAGCACCTACCTGCTGGCGCTCACGGTCGTGCTGATCGCCATCTGCGCTTGGAAGGGCGAGCCGGCGCGCTGGCGCTGGGGTGGAAAATGAATCACGGGTTCGCCTTTCTCGCGCGTCGATGAAATCCATCATCTCGATCATCGCCTTGCTGATCGGTGGCTGGCTGCTGTTCGACGGGTGCCATGCGCTGACGACGGGTGATTACGTCACGCCCAGGAGTGGACCCGCGGCCGGCCAGCTCGGACCCTGGTCGAGAGTGGTTCGCGCCGCCGGATTCGAGCCGCGCAGCACCGTGGTCAAACTCGTGCACGTCGGTCTCGGTGCCTTCTGGCTGCTCGCCCTCACGGGCTTCCGTTGGCGGCCCTCCCTGGGTTGGTGGGCGTTGTTCGGAGCCGCCTTTGGCACGGTGTGGTATCTGCCCGTCGGCACGGCCTTGAGCGTCGTCGAACTCTTCCTGCTTTATTTCCTTCGCTACGGCTTCGGAAAATAGGGTTCTTTCTCCCGTGGCAGACATTCCCGACGATCTCGCGGCGGCGCTCCGGAAAGCCGGGCTGGCGGAATTTTTCCGCGACTGCACCCCGTCCCACC
>CALFNJ010000594.1 GCA_937902865.1 uncultured Opitutaceae bacterium | reverse complement strand
CGAGGACCTGGACATCGTTGATCGGGTGCGGCCACTTCAGCTTTTGCGGGATAAACTCGGTCACGAGCTCGCTGACCTTGCGCACGCAGTCCTCGGCGTCGGTCGCGACGATGAAATTCAGGTCGGACCAGACCTGGGCCTGCGACACCTCGGGCACGGCGGGGGGCAGCGCGGGATCGCCGTCGTTGATCGCGTGCGCAGTTGTCACAATCCCGCTCTGGTCCTTCTGCCGGTAAATGACCGATAGCTTCGTTACCGGCAGTTGGCCGAGTCCGGTTGAATGTTGGACGTTGGATGTTGGACGTTGAACGTTCGCGGCCGTCGCGGCCGCGATCAGGTCCTTGAGCACGTTGCCGGCGCCGACGCTGGGGAGCTGGTCGGTGTCGCCGACGAGGAGGACGTGGGCTTTCGACGGGACGGCCTGCAGCAGCGCGGCGGCGAGGCGGGGGTCGAGCATCGAAGCCTCGTCGACCACGAGGAAAACGGTGGCGAGCGGCGCTGACTCGTTGGCGACGAAGCCGCCGCCGGCGGGATCGTATTTCAGCAGCCGGTGAATCGTGGACGCGAAACCGCCGGTGGTCTCGGTCAGGCGCTGGGCGGCCCGTCCGGTCGGAGCGGCGAGATGCACTCGCACGCGCTTCGCCTTCAGAATTTCGACCAGGGCGCGGAGGATGGTTGTCTTCCCGGTGCCGGGGCCGCCGGTGAGGATGGTGAACTTGTGGGTCAGCGCGCGGCGGACGGCGTCGCGCTGCAGGTCATGAAAGGCGAAGCCGGCCTTTTTCTCCGCCCATTCGACCGCGGCATCGGCCTTGATCGGCGGCAGGCCGCTCGGGACACGGTGCAGGCGCGCGACGGTGGCGGCGATCTTCTGCTCGGCTCGATCGTTGTGCGGAAGCTGGATCAGGCCGGAGCCGGGGAGCGCTTGAGAAGGGCGCGGTAATGGAGGCTTGGCCGACAATGGGGGCGCGACCTCCCGGTCGCGCTCGGAACGCGACCGGGAGGTCGCGTCCCCATTTTGGTCGACGTTTTCGTCGCGACTGGAGTGCCAGATTTCATTGGGCGGCAGCTGGCGCACGACGGCCTTGCTCTCCACGAGCGCCTCGATGCGCGCGGCGACGAGCTTGGAATCTGTCTCGAGCTGGGCGGCGGAGTGTTCGATCAAATCGGCCTCGCGGAACGCGGTGTGGCCCTCCTCCTGGAGCGTTTCGAGCGCGTAGAGGATGCCGGCATCGAGTCGCGGCGGAGCGTCGTTGGCGAAGCCGAGATTGATCGCGATGCGGTCGGCGGTCTTGAACCCGATGCCCTCGATCTCGCGCGCCACGCGGTAGGGTTCCTGCAGGAGGATGGGCTTGGCCTGCGCGCCGTATTTTTTCACCAGCTTGACGCACTGGCTCGGGGTGACGCCGTAGGTCTGGAGGAAAATGTAGAGCTCCCGCTCGGTGCGCTTCTCATCCCAGGCCTGCTTGATCGCGGTCGCGCGCTTCTGACCGATGCCGGGCACGTCGCGCAGCTTGCCGGATTCCTCGCTGAGGACGCGGAAGGTGTCGGTCCCGAATGCGTCGACGATCTTGTTGGCGTACACCTTGCCGATGCCCGGCACGAGTCCGCTGCCGAGATACTTCCGGATGCCGTACACGCTGGCCGGCAGCTCGCTCTTGAAACCCGCGATTTTGAACTGCTCGCCGTGCTGCGCGTGACGCGTCCACTCGCCGGTGAGGTGCAGGGTCTCTCCGCATTCCACGCCGGGGAGCGCGCCGGTGACCGTCACCAGGCCGGGTTTCTCGCGCGAGGCTTTCGCGGCCGCCTGCTCGTCCACCTCGGGACGAAGCTCGGCGATGGTGTAGTGGTTTTCCTCGTTGAAGAAAATGATCCGCTCGACGACTCCGGTGAGGCTGGCGGCGGGTTGCGTTGGTTGAGCCACGGACGGGGAGAAGAGGCGGGAAAGGAAAGGCGGAAGGCGATCGGCGTCGGACTCTTTGTCACGAACGACGGTGCGATCACAATCAATCAATGGAGGGCAAAATCAGGAAAGTTCGATCTTCAAACCGGTTCGCGCCGAGGCGCAGAAACACCGCGGGCGATGGCGTGGATGCTCAGGTTCGAATCCGATTTTTTTTTAACACGGAGGTCGCGGAGGGGAAGGGAGGTCACGGAGAAAAGCCGCCGACATCCGCGGCCTCCCTTTCCGCTCGCGGCCCCTGTCTCCTCCGTGTCCTCCCTTCCCCTCCGCGACCTCCGTGTTCC
>CALFNJ010000593.1 GCA_937902865.1 uncultured Opitutaceae bacterium | reverse complement strand
GAGCAGCAGGGCACGACGAGCACGCGCGGCATCGTGGTGAAACCGTTCCGCGGCTGGAGCTTTCTCGACCGTCCGGCGGATAACGGCTCCTTCCTCGCCGACGTCGTGCGTTCGACCAGCTTTTTCTACAACAAGGCCACCACCTTCCAGCCGGCTGCGGCGGCCTACACGCTCTTTGGCGAAGTGCTCCCGAATCCCACCGGCCAGGGCCGCGACTACGGCTTCAACATCACGCTGGGCCGAAAGTTTTCCGTCCGGGTAGACCGCTACGAGACCGACCAGCATAATTCGCGCGGCGGTGACGCCGGCATCGTTGCCACGCGGGCGAACCGCCTCGATTTCGGCAACGATGGCTTCAACCTCGAGGACCAGGCCACAGCCTGGGTCGCGCAGCTGCATCCCGAGTTGAATGCCGACCAGCAGCGCGCCGAGGTCTACAAGATCATGCAGCTGCCCGGCGGCTTCATCGAAAATATCTCGGGCAAGGACATCGCGGAAACGCAGGACGTCACTTCGCGTGGCTGGGAATTCGAGTTCAATTACAATCCCACGCCCAACTGGACCCTGAAGCTCGCAGGCGCGGAGCAGAAGACGATCGACAGCAATCTCTCGCCCAACATCCAGCGCTACCTCGATGAGCGCCTGCCCGTCTGGCAGTCGGTGATCAATCCGATCGACGGCACGCCGTGGTGGACGACCAGCACGACCAGCGCAGGCACGCCGCAGTCCTTCTACCTCGTGAATGTGCTCGCGCCCTACAAGCTCGCCACCGCCAACCAGGGCCGGCCGCGCTCGCAGGTTCGCGAATGGAGCTGGAACCTCACGACGAGTTACAACCTGTCGGGAATCAGCGAGAGTCGCTGGCTGCGCGACTCCGTCGTGGGCGGCGCGGTGCGCTGGCAGGATCGCGGCTCGATCGGATTTCTCGGCGCGGCCCCCGACGCGGATGGCGTCATCCGCTCCTACGATCCCAATCGTCCCGTCTACGATCCGTCGCATACGTACGTCGACCTGCTGCTCTCGCACCGCTTTCACTTCAACAAGGTGACCATGAACGTGCAGCTCAACGTGCGTAATGTCTTCGAGGACGGCCGGCTGCAGACGATCGGCATCGATCCGGATGGCAGCGGCTATAACTTCCGCATCATCGATCCGCGACAGTTCATTCTTACGACCACGTTCGACTTCTAATCGTCCATGGTGGCGAACCGCCGGGGAGGCGAAGGGTCTGTCGGGATTCCGGCGCGTTCTCCGCACCCTCAGTTTCGTGCCCGATCAGGAGGAATCCACCATGCTCGCAGATCTTTCCATCGTTCCCGTCGGCGGCAGCGCCCACACCAGCGGCATCCTCGCCGACGTGCTGGAGCTGATTCACACGTCCGGCATCGCCTACCAGTTGACTCCGACCACGACCTGCCTCGAAGGCACGTGGGAGGAGATCACCGACGTGACCCAGCGCTGCCATCAGCTCGTGCGCCGCAAGCATGCGCACGTCGTCACGATGCTGCGAATCGAGGACGACGCCAGCGCAGGCTACTCGAAACTCGCGCGCAACATCGAATCAGTGAAGGAAAAAGCCGGCCGCCCGCTCACCAGCGAGCCGCGGGACGGCTCCGCCGGCGTGCCCCTCGCGGCCAAGCTTCCGGAAGATCGCGGATCGCTGCTCTGAGGGAGGGACGCGCGGCCCGCCGGTCCGGTTCGAAAGGTGGAACGCGTTGTCCCCAACGCGTTTTCGACTCCGTCCGCCTGCGATGATATCTGCCCCATCTCATCATTGCTCAACCCATCACGCTCCACTCCCCACGCGCTGAGGCGTAGCGACGTCAAAAGCGGTCAGAGGCTCCAACGCGTTGGGGACAACGCGTTCCACCTTACCCGCTCAGCTCCCCGCCGGCGTCTTCTTCCGCCGCCAGTCGTTGCTGCCGCTCTCGATGCGGTGCAGCCGTGCGAGAATGTCCTTCAATCCTGTCTGGATGTGATCGCGCATCGCGGCGTCCGCCTGCTCGGGCGTGCCGGTGGCCAGAATATCCGTCAGCTTCGCATGGAAATCCTTCGGCAACTCGCGTCGGCCCACCGCGATCTCGTAGCGCCAGCCGAGGATCAGCACGCGTTCCTTCTCGATCGCATCGCGCAGCGCCGCCGAGCGGGAGCACTCGGCGATGCGCACGTGCAGGCTCATGTGAAAGCGATGGGCGGAGTAGAGAAAACCCGGGTCCAGCGGCGGATTTGCGCAGGACGCGTAGAGCTGGTCGACCTGGCGGCCCATCTGGCGCAGCGCCTCCTTTTCCTCCGGCGTCGCGCGCGCCGCGAACAGCCGCGCGGCCTGCGATTCCAGCGCCTCGCGCAGCACGCAGCGGTCCTCGATGTCCTGCGGCGTCGGAATCCGCACGCGGGTGCCGACCCGGGGCTTGCTCTCCAGCAGGCCTTCGGACTCGAGATGCTGCAGGGCCTCGGTCACCGGCGGCACGCTGATGTTGAGTTCCTCGGCCAGTTTCCGCCGCGAGATCACTTCGCCGACCACCAGCTCACCGCGCAGGATCCGCTCGCGGATCTCGAGGTAGGCGCGCGCGGCCAGCGAGAGCGGGGAGCGGCTGGAGGCGGGCGTCGCCGAGGAGGCCGGCAGGCTCAGGGGATTTTCGGATCCGAGCATAAGAAGAGGGGGGACTTCTGCGGGCCAAGGGTGGGTTGCTGAAAGGCGAAATCAAGTAGCCTTTGCAACGGTCCGGAGATTTGACTCCACTATTAGCGCCACGCGATAATCCGCGTGATATTTCAGCAAGTCCCTTCCCCCCCAGGACTCACGATGATTCGGGCTGAGGTGAGTCCCATTGCTTTCCCCCATGCACATGTCTCCCCTCGTTCGTTTCGCCTCCGGGCTCGCGCTGCTGCTGCTGGCGCCGGCCGCCACCGTGGTGCGCGCGCAATCCGCCGCGAGCGCCGCCCCGTTTCCCGTCTCGATCCGCGTCGACGCCGCGCAGGTCCGGGGCGAGCTCAAGCCGATCTACCGTTTCTTCGGCGCCGATGAGCCGAACTACGCCACCATGAAGGATGGCCGGAAGCTGCTCGGGAATATCGGCGAGCTCGGCGAGCCGCAGGAATATTTCCGCGCGCACAGCCTGCTCGTGACCGGCGACGGCACGCCCGCGTTCAAGTGGGGCAGCACCAACGCCTACACCGAGGACGCTCAGGGCAATCCGATCTACAACTGGACCGTCGTCGACCGGATCTTCGACACCTACCTCGAGCACGGCGTGAAGCCGTACGCCCAGATCGGCTTCATGCCGAAGGCGCTGTCGACGCACCCCGATCCGTACCAGCACGAATGGCGGCCGGGTTTTCCGTACAACGACATTTACACCGGCTGGGCTTATCCGCCGAAGGATTATGCGAAATGGGGTGAGCTCGTTTACCAGTGGGTGAAGCACTGCGTCGCCCGCTATGGCGCCGCCGAGGTCGAGAAGTGGTACTGGGAGGTCTGGAACGAGAGCAACATCGCCAACGGCTACTGGCGCGGCACGCCGGAGGAATTCTACAAGCTGCATGACTACGCGGTCGACGCCGTGCGGCGCGCGCTGCCAAGCGCGCGCGTGGGCGGCATGGATGCGGCGGGCGACGGCGGCAAGTTCATGCAGGATTTCCTCGAGCACTGCCTGCACGGGAAAAATTACGCGACCGGCCAGACCGGCACGCCGCTCGACTTCCTTTCGTTCCACGCCAAGGGCTCGCCTTCGTACGTCGACGGCCACGTGCGCACCGGCATCGCGGCGCAGCTGCGGACGATCGACGTCGCCTTCACCCGCTTCGCCTCCTTTCCCGAGCTCAAGAACAAGCCGATCATCATTGGTGAGTCCGACCCCGACGGCTGCGCCGCCTGCCAGGGACCGCAGCTCGGCTACCGCAACGGCACGATGTACTCGAGCTACACGGCCGCGGTCTTCGCGCGCAAGCACCTCCTCGCCGAGAAGCACGGCGTGAATCTCGAAGGCGCGGTCACGTGGGCCTTCGAGTTCGAGGACCAGCCCTATTTCGCCGGCTTCCGCGTGATGGCGAGCAACGGGATCGTGCTGCCGGTCTTCAACACGTTCCGCATGATGGCGAAGATGGGCGGGCGGCGGATCGAGGCGCAGAGCTCCGGCGACATCGGCGTCGAGCAGATCATCAAGTCCGGCGTGCGCGGCGCGCAGGCCGACGTGGCGGCGCTCGCCAGCCTCGACACCGCCAAGCATCAGCTCGCGGTGCTCGTGTGGCACTATCACGACGACGATGTGCCCGGACCGGACGCCGCGGTGGACCTTGCCTTCGCCGGCCTGCCGGCCGAGGTGCACTCCGCGCATTTGACCCACTACCGGATCGATGGCTCGCACAGCAACGCCTACGCGGTCTGGCAGAAGCTCGGCTCGCCGAATGCGCCGAACAAGGCGCAGTACGCGCAGCTCCAGGCAGCCAGCCAGCTCGCCCAGCTCGACGGTCGGGCCTCGGTCGACATCGCGAACGGCGCCGCCGACCTGAAGTTCCCGCTCCCCCGCCAGGGCGTCTCGCTCGTGCTGCTCGACTGGAGCAATCCGGCGAAGTAGCACTCGGTCGCGACTACCCCCGGACCTGCTTCCCGAAATTCGCTCGGTAGGCAGTGTCTATTTCGATCCGATTTCACACAGAGACACAGAGACACAGAGACACAGAGACACAGAGACACAGAGAGCACCGAGAAAAAATTCCGACCTCTGCGGGCTCTGCGTCTCTGTGCGAAAC
>CALFNJ010000592.1 GCA_937902865.1 uncultured Opitutaceae bacterium | reverse complement strand
GCGGCATGAAGGAACTCGCGCCGACGGTCTGGATCACCGCGCTCCGCAAGGTGCAGAATCCGAACCGCGCCGAGCTCGATGTCGTGTCGCATGACGCGAACTTCAATTCTCTCAAGGTCAGCCCCGTGTTCTATCTCAGCGATGCCGAGATGGAGTCCTACCTCCAGCAGCACAACCTGCCGAACGAGTGGGACTATTTCGATCCCGCCAAGGCGGACGAAAAACGCGAATGCGGCCTGCACGCCGCCTGGGGCAAGAAGGCCGTCAATCAGTAAACCGATCGTCCCCGACGCAGGACGCGGCGGACTTCCGTCGCGCCGTCGTCCCTTCCCGCTTCCGCTTCCTTTCCCGCCTGATGAGCAACTACCACCTCGATCACCTCCAGCATCTCGAAACCGAGGCCATCCATGTCATGCGCGAGGTTGCCGGCGAATTTGAACGCCCGGCGCTGCTCTTTTCCGGCGGCAAGGACTCGATCTGCCTGCTGCGGCTCGCCGAAAAGGCCTTCCGCCCCTCCGACCTGCCGATGCCGCTGCTCAACGTCGACACCGGCCACCATTTTCCCGAGCTGAACACGTTTCGTGACGCACGCGCCAAGGAGCTCGGCGCCAAGCTGATCATCCGCCGCGTCGAAGATGCGATCGCCAAGGGCATCGCCACACCTTCGCCGGGCGAGATCAGCCGCAATCGTCTGCAGATCCCCACCCTGCTCGCCGCGATCGAGGAGTTCCGCTTCGACTGCTGCATCGGCGGTGCCCGCCGCGACGAGGAGAAAGCCCGCGCCAAGGAGCGTTTCTTCAGCTTCCGCGACAGCTTCGGCCAGTGGGATCCGAAAAACCAGCGGCCGGAAATCTGGAATCTCTACAACGCGCGGATCAATCCCGGCGAAAACATGCGCGTGTTCCCGCTCAGCAACTGGACCGAGATGGACGTCTGGGAATACATCAAGCGCGAGAAGCTCGCGGTCCCGACGATCTATTTCAGCCATCGCCGCCAGTGCGTGCGACGCCAGGGCCAGTGGCTGCCGGTCAGCGATCTCCTTCCGCTCAAGCCGAGCGACGATGTGCGCGAGCTCGTCGTGCGCGTCCGCACCATCGGCGATATCATCAGCACCGGCATGGTCGAGAGCCCGGCCGACAGCGTCGATGACATCATCGCCGAGATCGCCGCCGCCCGCGTGACCGAGCGCGGCTCGCGCGCCGACGACAAATCCTCCGAGGCCGCCATGGAGGACCGCAAGAAAGCCGGCTACTTCTAAGCCGGGCCCACGCGCCTCCTCCTTCCGCTTTTCGCGAACCGCCCATGCCTCCTTCCCTGCACCATCCGGTCGACATCCTCCGCTTCAACACCTGCGGCAGCGTCGATGACGGCAAGTCCACGCTCATCGGCCGCCTGCTCTACGATTCGAAGTCGCTGATGGAGGACCAGATCGAGGCGCTCGAGCGTTCCGCCGACATCACCGGCGGCGGTCAGATCAATCTCGCCAACCTCACCGACGGCCTCCGCGCCGAGCGCGAGCAGGGCATCACGATCGACGTCGCCTACCGCTATTTCGCCACCCCGCGCCGCAAGTTCATCATCGCCGACACTCCGGGCCACGTGCAGTACACGCGCAACATGGTCACGGGCGCGTCCACCGCCAACCTGTCGATCGTGCTCGTCGATGCCCGCGCCGGCGTGATCGAGCAGAGCCGCCGCCACACCTGCATCGCGTCGCTCCTGCGCATCCCGCATCTCGTCGTCGCCGTGAACAAGATGGACCTCGTCGACTGGAGCGAGGAGCGCTTCATCGAGATTCGCGATCAGTTTGAGGAGTTCCTGCCGCGTCTCGACATGAAGGACGTGCAGTTCATCCCGATCAGCGCGCTCAACGGCGACAACGTCGTCGACCCTTCTCCCCGCGCTCCGTGGTACGCCGGCCCGACGCTGCTCGGCCATCTGGAAAGCGTCCACATCGGCAGCGATTGGAATCTCAACGGCTTTCGTCTGCCCGTGCAGTGGGTGAACCGCCCGAACAATCCGCAGGACAAGCGCCTGCATGACTTCCGCGGTTTCAGCGGCCAGATCGCCGGCGGCATCGTCCGCGTCGGCCAGAAGGTCCTCGCCCTGCCCGCCGGCATCACGAGCACCGTGCAGGAAATCTGGACCTACAACGGTCCCGTCCAGGAGGCGTTCTGCCCGCAATCGGTCACGCTCGTGCTATCCCACGACATCGACATCAGCCGCGGCAGCATGATCATCGGCCTGGAAAATCTGCCGGGCGCCGGCACCGAGTTGCAGGCCAGCGTCTGCTGGATGCACCAGCGTCCGCTGCAGCGCGGAAAAAAATACTTCCTCAAGCACACGTCCAGCACCGTGCAGGCCGTGGTGAGCGAGATCGAGCATCGCATCAACATCACGACGCTCGAGCCCGAGCCGGCTCCGACCGAACTCGGCCTGAACGATCTCGGCGAGATCCGGCTGCGCACCGCCAAGCCGATCATTTACGACGGCTACGCGTCCAACCGCCTCACCGGGTCGTTCATCCTCGTTGAGCAGGGCACCAACGCCACCGTCGCCGCCGGCATGCTCAAGGCTCCCCGCGAAGCGGTGAAGCCGGAGAGCGCTGACTACGTGATCTGATCCGACCGCCGCACGCGCGCCGGACAGGTTTGAAGCAGGTCAGGTCTCCGACCTGACCGGCGGGTCGGAGACCCGCCCTACGCCGTCTTCGCGGGCTGCTTGCGGCAGAGCCAGCGGCGTATGCCGCGATCAGCGTCTCGCACGATTTTCCGAGGGCGCCGACCGCCGGTGACCTATCACCAATTACATTGACCGTGCCCCCGCGCGGCGGCGAAAATGGCGGCCTTTTCTGCCATGAAACGCGTGCTGCTGACCACCACTTCATTCCAAGATACTCCGGGCGAGCATCATCAACTGCTCGCCGCCACCGGCTGGGAGATCGTCACGGCCCGCGGGCCGCTCAACGAGGCTGATACGCTCGCGCTGGTTGGCGACGTCGACGCCTACATCTGCGGCGACGACGCCATCACGCGCAAGGTGCTCGAGAAGGCCCGCCCGCGTCTCAAGGTCATCAGCAAGTACGGCATCGGCGTCGACAAGATCGACGTGAAGTCGTGCACCGAGTTCGGCATCCCGCTGCTCTTCACGCCGGGCGTGAACCACACCACGGTCGCCGAGCATACGTTCCTCCTCCTGCTCGCGCTCGAGAAGAACATGCTCTTCCACACCGATTCCACCCGCGGCGGCACCTGGAAGCGCAAGACCGGCCACGAGCTGCTCGAGAAGACCATCGGCATCATCGGTCTCGGCCGCATCGGCAAAGAAGTCGCCATCCGCGCTCGCGCGTTCGGCATGAACGTCATCGCGAATGACGTTTACTGGGACGAGAAGTTCGCCGCCGCCCACAACGTGAAGCGCGCCGCCACGCTCGACGAGATCTACGCCGCCTCCGACTACATTTCGCTGCACACCAATCTCACGCCCGAGACGCGCGACATGATCAGCGCGAAGTCGTTCGCGAAGATGAAAAAGGGCGTCCTCATCCTCAATTGTGCCCGCGGCGAGGTCGTGCACACCAACGACATGATCGCCGCGCTGAAGTCCGGCCAGGTCGGCGGCTACGGCACCGATGTCCTCGACGTGGAGCCGCCGCCCCCGGATCACCCGCTGCTCAAGCTGCCGAACGTGGTCTGCACGCCGCACGTCGCCTCCCGCACGTATGAGAGCGTCGTCCGCCAGGCCAGCACCGCGGTGAAGAATCTCGTCCTTGCGATGAACGGCGAAAAGCCGATCGCGCAGGTCAATCCCGAGGTCCCGGTCAAAAAGGTCGTCTAAGTTCTTTTCCACGCCTCTCCCTCCCATGAGCGAAATCTTCTACGTCGTTCCCGAAGAGCAGCACAACGCGCTGGTCGCCGCCGCCTACAAGAAGCGCGGTTACTCCTCCGCCGAGGCCGAGGCCGGCGCGCGCTTCTGCGCCGAGGCCACCCGCCACGGCATCCGCACGCACAACGGCCTGAAGGCGCTCCACCTCGACCATCTCTTCGGCTCCGGCGCCGGCGGCTGCCAGCCCAAGGCCAAGATCGAGAAGGTGAAGACGCGTTTCCGCGGCGCCGCCGTCTGGAACGCCAACCGCAAGCTCGGCCAGGCCACCGGCTACGCCGCGATCGAGACCGCCATCAAGCTCGCCGACAAGTACGGCGTCGGCATGGTCTCCGTCGACAACGCTTTCCACTACCTCTGGGGCGGCGGCTACGTGATGGATGCCGCCAAGCGCGGCTACATCGCCTACACCAACTGCACCGCCGCGCTCGCCGAGGTCGTGCCGTTCGGCGGCAAGTTTCCCACGCTCGGCACCAACCCGCACTCTTGGG
>CALFNJ010000591.1 GCA_937902865.1 uncultured Opitutaceae bacterium | reverse complement strand
CGTTGGCGTGACATGAACAAAAGAAGAACACAGAGATCGGTCGAAAGTCAAATTTTATCGTCGGTTTTCCATCTCGTTGCACATGTGACACACCATTGCTTGATCGCAGCGCGGCTCCCGAAAACGCCGCTCGATGAATTGACCCGACTGGGTTCATCCCGCAACCTCTCCGCATAAAGCGCAGATAATAGCGCTTTTCAGAAAATATAGGCTGCGGGGAGGCAGTTCAGATGCAGTGGAAACACGCCCTCATGGCGTCCAGCGCGATGCTGGCCGCAGCGCTCGGTACGGCGGCGCACGCACAATCGAAATCAGGCGCAACGGCTGCGGCGAGCAACACCATCGAAGAACTGGTGGTGACCGCGGAAAAGCGGGCCCAGAGCCTGCAGGACGTGCCGGTGGCCGTTTCCGCCTTCACCTCGGAACGCCGCGACCTGATCGGGATCACCACCGTCTCCGACCTCACCAACTTCACGCCCGGCCTGGAATACAACGCCCAGAACGACCGCAACACGCTGCGCGGCGTCGGCCGGAACACCAACGTCCACGCCGCCGAGGGCTCGGTCGCGCAATATTCCGACGGCATCTACACGAGCTCGACCGTTGAGGCCGGCAAGACGCCGCTGTTCGTGGATCGGATCGAAGTGCTGCGGGGCCCGCAGGGCACCCTCTACGGCCGCAACTCCATCGGCGGGGCGATCAACATCATCTCCAAGCGCCCGACCGAGGACTTCTACGCCGAGGTCCGCGGGCAGGTTCAGAACTACGGCCACACCATCCTCGAGGCCGCCGCATCCGGCCCGACGATGATCCCGGGCGTGCAGTTCCGCCTGGCCGCCGGCTGGGAGAAGCAGACCGAAGGGTGGTTGAAGAACACCGTCCCCGGCTTGCCCAATGAAGGCAACATCATCGACCAGAAGATCTGGGAAGGTCAGTTGAAGTTCCACTTCAACGACAACTTCGAGGGCTGGGTGAAGCTCAGCGGCATCGACTGGCACAACAAGAGCGGCGGCCCGGGCTCGAAGAACACGATCACCAGGACCACGTTCCCGACCGGGACGCTGACGCCGGGCATGCCGGCATCGACCTTCCCCACCTATCTGGTGGCCAACGCCGGCCTGACGCTGAATTCCGGCTACGCCTGCATGCCCACCGCCCAGACGGGCGTGACCAATATCGTCACCGCCGGCGGCGTGTCGCTGGCCCAGGCCTGCAGCAACGCCAGCCAGACCGACTCGCGCAAATTCACCAGCGACATCCCGTTCCAGGACAAGCTGACGGGGACGACGATCTTCGCCAGCGAGTGGACCTACCACTTCGACACCATGGACCTGAAGTACATCGCCGGCGGGACCCACTATCACTACCACCTGAGCGGGCCGGCGAGTAATCCGCAGGACACCGCCTCGGTCACCTCGTTCGAGCTGCCCTTCGTCACCGGCGATACCGTGATCCCGGGCGCGCTTGGCGCCGCGGGCACGGTCAATCCGCGCTACGGCTTCCAATACGAGGAGAAGGAAAACTGGTTCAGCAATGAGCTGAACCTCGCCTCCACGGGCAACAGCCCCTTCCAGTGGATCGTGGGCGCCTACTACTACAAGGAAAACTACACCCAGCCGACCTCGACGGCGCTTCTCGACCAGAAGGGCGTCGTCACCAACGGGCCGTTCCTGACGGATAACCTGTGCGTCTTTACGGGCGGCGTCTGCCCCAACCTGGCGGGCAACAACCGGATCTACGACGACCGCCCGGAACTGGAGATCGTCTCCAAGGCGGCGTTCGGCCAGATCGACTGGGAGTTCGCCGAGCACTGGAAGACGACGCTCGGCGTCCGCTACACCGCCGACCACAAGTTCGGACAGGAGTCCCTGCGGATCCTGGGCTTCGACGCCCCGACCGCCATCGGCTCACCGGAGAACTTCACCAACTTCATCGTCGACCTGACGCAACTGCCGACCGTGCTTTCCGGATATATCCCGGGCCAGCCCGGCGCGCCCGGCGTGACGCCCGGCGTCTCCTCGCTGACCACCGTCGACCCCGCGACCGGCTTTGCGACCCGCCACTACGACAACAACTGGTCGGCCT
>CALFNJ010000590.1 GCA_937902865.1 uncultured Opitutaceae bacterium | reverse complement strand
CAGTGAAAGGGTTGCCACTCGTCGGACCCGGTAATGCGACCTCGAACAAACCCCAGCGCTCGATCGCCTGGGCATCCGCCGCGAAAAGTGGCTGACTCCGGATCACCACGGCGAGGAGGAGACCGAACACGGCGATCCGGCGGAGTCTCTGCGTGAACAGCGGCTGCGACAAAAACGACAGGAGGGGCATACCGGGAATACGAACAACGATACGTTCATGGTTCAATCACAGGACCCGCCGGAATTTTGGCCGCGAAGAGGCGCACATGACGCAAAAATTCGGACCAATCCGTCGGATCGCAGAAGATCGACCTCCGATTTTTGCGTCATGTGCGCCTCTTCGCGGCCAATCCCCGCTTCCAACCTCCGCAATCCAAAATCCAAATTCGAAAATCCAAAATCCTCCTCCGCGGCCAAGCCGGGGCGATGTTTCTCGCCTTGAATCAGGGGAGCTGAATAGATCGCTGCCTCCACTTCGCCATGATCAAGCCACTCGGTTTCGTCTTCTTCGCGGCGCTCGGCGCCTCTTTGGTTCAGGCTCAGACTCCCGCTCCCGCCGCCTCGCAGACGCCGTCAGCCATGTCCACCGCCACGCCCCCGGTGGCGAGCGCGGAAGGGCCGTCCTGGGTGCTTACGCCGAGCTTTGTCTCCACCTACATGTTCCGCGGGATGAAGGTCAACGGGTTGTCGTTCCAGCCGTCCGTGGAGCTCGATGTCGGCAATGCCATGGTCGGGGTGTGGGCCAGCTTTCCGCTCGATGACCGGACGCCCGGCGTCTCCGATCCGGAGGTCGATCCGTACTTCACCTACAAGTTCCAGGTGAACGACTCGCTCAGCCTGCTGCCGGGGTTCTCGTTCTACACGTATCCGCGCGCCGACACGTCAGCCGGGTCGTACAAGATGACGTTCGAGCCGTACGTCAGCGCCAGCTATGTGCTCGGACCGGTCACGCTCGCGCCGAAGCTCTACTACGACTTCGTGCTCGATGGCGCGACCTACGAGTTCACCGCCTCCTCCGCCCTGCCGCTCAAGGATCTCGGCACGGAGCTCGATTTCACCGCCACCGCCGGCAGCTATCTCTGGCGCGATGTCATCAAGGGCGGTTCGCCGCAGACGAAAAACTGGGGCGACTACTGGCTCGTCGGCGTCAGCGCGCCGTACGAGCTGACCAAGTCGGCCAAGGTCTCGGTCGGCTACGCCTACACCAAGGGCAGCAACAATTTCTACAAGACCGGCCCCGCGGGAAAGTCCGCCAATCCCTCCGCCGTCGGCCGCGGCGTGGTCACCGTGAGCGCCACGATCAGCTTCTGAGCGGAACCACGCCGCCCGGCCTGACGTCTCTGACCTGGTGAATACTCCTTGGTGGGAAAGAACGGACCTGCGCTACCGCCGCGGCCGTTTGCATCTGGGCACCCACGATCTCGCCAACCTCGCGCGCTCCGCCGGCACCGGCACGCCGGTCTACGCCTACCACGCGCCGCGCATCGCGGCCAATTTCCGCCGGCTGCGCCGTGCGCTCGCCGCCGCCGTGCGGCAGTCGCGGGTGTTCTACGCGATGAAGTCGAACCGCTTCGTCCCGTTGCTCGGCGTGCTCTGCGGCGCGGGCGCCGGCGTCGATGTCTGCTCACCCGAAGAGTTGCTGCTCGCCCGCCAGACCGGCTTTCGCGAGGACCAGATTTCGTTCACCGGCACATCGCTGTCCGAGGATGACGCGCGCGTGCTCGCCCGCCATCCCGGCGTGATCCTCAACTGCGATTCCCTCGCCAGCCTGCGCCGGATTGCCCGCCTCGCGCCCGGGCGCTCCGTCGGCTTGCGCATCAATCCCGGCCTCGGCCTCGGCTACCGCAGCAACCGGCTGCTGCGCTACGCCGGCGGCGATGTCACCAAGTTCGGCATCTACGCCGAGCAGTTTCCCGTCGCGCTCGCCCTCGCCCGCGAGGCCGGGCTGCGCGTCAACGGTCTCCATTTTCACACGGGCTGCGGTTTTCTCACGCCGCAGCTGCCCGTGCTCGACCGGATCTTCGCGCGCGTGCGCGACTTCATCCGGCAGGCGCCGCCGCTCGACTACGTCAATCTCGGCGGCGGCCTCGGCATCCCGCTGACTGCGAGCGACGCGCCCCTCGATCTCGCGCGCTGGTCCGCCGTGGTGCGGAAGCATTTCGGCCGCGACCGTTTCACCGTCTGCGTCGAGCCGGGCGATTATCTCGTCAAGGACTCCGGCGTGCTCCTGCTCGAGGTCAACACCGTCGAGGAAAAGGCCGGTACGCGCTTCGTCGGCGTCAACGGTGGCTTCAACATTCACATCGAACCCGCGTTCTACGAACTGCCGCTCGAGCCCGTGCCCGTCGTGGCCGCGGCCGCCTCCGCGCCGACGCGCCGCGTCACGATCGCCGGCAACATTAACGAGGCTCTCGATATCTGGGCGCGGAACGTGCGCCTGCCGCGGCTGGCAGAGGGCGACGTCCTCGCGTTCCTCAACGCCGGCGGCTATGGCGCGGCGATGAGCTCGCAGCACTGCCTGCGCGGCGCGTTCCGCGAATACCTTCTTCCGTGATGACCCTGCCTGACGTTCCCGCCCTCGCCGCCTCGGTCCTCGCCCGGATCGCGGCCGAACTGGGCGCCCCCCCGCCCGCGCTGCCCGCGGCGGACCTCGAAACGCTCGCCGCCGCCTGCCAGGGCGACGCGAACAAGCTCAAGCGCTGGATCAAGCGCCGCCTCGCCGGCGAGCCGATCCCGTACATCCTCGGCGAGATCGTCTTCCGCGAGCGGCGTTTCCGGATCGATCCGCGCGCCTACATCACTGACCCGGAAAGCTCCTTCCTCGTCGACGGCGTCGAGACCGCCGTGGATGCCTTCACCGCCAAGCACGGCCGGCCGCCGCTCGTGGCGGAAATCGGCAGCGGTTGCGGCAGCCTCGCCATCTCGCTCAAGCTCGAGCGGCCCGCCGCCACCGTGATCGCGCTCGATCTCGACCCCGCCGCCCTGCGCCTTTCCGTCGAGAACGCCGCCGCGCACCGGGCTGACGTCCGGTTCGTGGAGAGCGACCTGTTCGACGCCTGGCCGGAAGCCGCCGCGCCCGACCTGATCTTCGCCGACCCACCATGGGGTTCCGAGGAAACGCTCTACAGCGAGGAGCGCGACGGTAACTATTATCGCGCCATGCCGGCGGCCTCGGCTTTCCCGCTCGGCGGGCTCACCGGCGTGCACGCGCAGATTCTCCGCAGCGTCGCACAACGCCAATGGTCGAGCCATGTCATCCTGAACGGCGGCGTCCTGCCGCAGGCGGAGCTCGAGGCCGTCGCACGCGGCGCCCACTGGTACGCAATCACCGCATCCGGGTGGGGAGTTTCACTCCTCCACTGCCGGATGCGTTGACGCGCCACCCCTTCCCCCGAACGATCTTCCACCGCTCCATGAACGTCCGTCGCGACGACCTTTCCGAACGCAACAAAAACGCCTGGTCCCGGCTCTATCGCTCCACGCCGCGACTGGTCTGGGGCAGCCGCCCGGTCGGTTTTCTCGAACCGTTCCTCGCCGAGGAGCTCGCCGCCGGGCGCAAGTTTCCCCGCGTGCTCGACGCCGCCGGCGGGGAGGGCCGCAACCTGTCCGTCCTCGCGCGCCTCGCGAACGAGCTGACGCTGTGCGACGCCTCCGCGTCCGCCCTGGAAAAGATTCCCACGGACCTCGCGGCGAAGGTCCGCCGCGTCCAGTGCGACCTCGACAAGACGCCGTTCCAGAACGGCGAGTTCGATTTCATTCTCCTGTGCGACGTCGTGGAAACGCTGCCCGAGCCGCTGCCGGCCCTGCGCGAACTCCACCGGATCCTCGCGCCCGGCGGCACGCTCATCTGCAACATCCCCGGACCCGAGGATGAGGTCGCCGGAGTCGAGATGACGGAGCTCGGGCCCAACCGCTACCTCTACCATTCGGAGTTTTTCTACCAGTTCCTCGAGAAGCAGGAGGCCATCAAGCTGCTCGAGTCCGCCGGCTTCGTCGTCGGCCGGAACAAGCTGATGCACTGGGAGGAAGAGGCCCATCCCGAGTTCCGCGGCACCGTGCACCAGCATACCAGCCGCGTCTTTCTCGTGCAGAAGCCCCCTGCGGCCAAGCCACGGTAAACGCTCCAACGGTGGAAACTCCAAACGCCAACCGTCCAAATCCCAAAAAAATCCCAAATCATCGTTGGGAGCATCGGGAATTCTCTTCGATTGGCTGCCTTGGAATTTCTTTGGCGTTTGGCCTCTTGGCATTTGGGATTTTTGAGCGTGGGATTTCCCCGCGATGAAGACTCTCCTCACCCGCTGGTTCCGGCTCGAGCCGGGTGAGTTGGGCCGCGTCGTCGCGTTCATGGTGCTCGGCGGCCTCCTCCAGGCCGGCCTGGCGATCGGCCACAGCGCCGCGGATTCGCTCTTCCTGACCCGCGTCGGCGCGAGCCGGCTGCCGATCATCTACGTCGCGATGCCGATCCTCATGTCGCTCTACATCCCGGCGTACACGTTCCTGCTCGGACGTTACGGGGTGAACCGCGTCTTCGACTTCACCCTCGGGCTCCTCGCGCTCGGCGGCGTCGGCTGCTACCTCGCGCTGAACCTTGTGCCCGGGCTCGCACCGACCTAAGGCATCAAGCTCTACGCCTCGCTCTGGTACGTCGGGCTCTACACGCTGTTCTGGAATTTCGTCGACGGACATTTCGACCTGGCCAAGGCGAAGCGGCTCTTCGGCCTGCTCGCCGCCGGACCGGCCACCGGCGCGATCTGCGGCGGCGCGCTCGTCGAGCATTTCGCGGAAACCGTGCCGGTCCCGGCCTTCTTCCTCGCCTGGGGCGGACTCGCGATTCTCGTCTGGCCGGTGCTGATCATGATCCGCCGGCGCCACCGGCCGATCGCGAGCGAGGAGGAGGAGCCCGAGGCGCGGCCGAAGGTGCGCGACACGCTCCGCGAGATCATCGGCTCGCGCTTCGTCACGGTGCTGATCGCGGTGCTGTTCATCACTCTCGTGACCGCGACGATCTGCGAATACCAGTACCTCAGCATCTTCTCCGCCTCCACGGATGAAAAGACGCTGGCCGGGCTCTTCGGCGAGCTCTACGCGGGCGTCAACGTCTTCAATCTCTGCATCGCGCTCTTCGTCTTCAACAAGCTCGTGCTCCGCATCGGCGTGCGCAACGTCGCGCTGATCCAGCCGATCGCTTACCTGGTCGTCTTCGCCCTGCTCCTGATCCACGGCGCCTTCGGGCCCGCCCTGCTCGGCTTCCTCGCCTACCAGGGCATCATGACTTCGATCGACTTCAACAACGTCAACCTGCTCTTCAACGGCCTGCCCGAGGAAAGCCGCAGCCGGGTGCGCACGCTGATCGAGGGCATGTGCGAGCCGCTCGCGACCGCCACCGCCGGTGTGTTCCTGTTCTTCGTCGCGCCACGGCTGTCGGCGGAAAATCTCTCCGCCATCGGCTTCGGCTGCGCCATCATCCTGCTGGTCCTCGTGTTCGTCATGCGCGCCGACTACGTGAAGAGCATGGTCGCGAATGTGCGGCGCAGCTGGCTCGACTTCACCCGCGCCCCGGCCGCGCTCGCGGGGCTGGCGGAAACCGATCTCGTCCTGCTCGAGGAGCGGGTCGACCGCCCCGCCGCCGGCGAGCGGCTGACCGCGCTCCGGCTGCTGGCCGTCAACGCCCCGGTGCGCGCCCTCGGCCGGGTCCTCAAATATCTCTCGACCGCCACCCGCCAGGAGCGCCCCGCCGCGCAGCCGCTCGTGGCCTCGCTCTTCGCGACCCGCGACCCGCAGGTGCTGCTCCAGTCGATGCAGTGGAGCGAGACCCACGGCGAGAGCGTCGATCCGTATCTGCTCGAGGAACTCGGCCGCCATCGGCTCGTGCCCGCGGAAATCGCCGCGAATCGCATCGAGGCGTCCGATCCCGGCGAACGCGCCGCCGCCGCCGCGCTGCTCTGGCGCAGCAGCCGCCTGCCGCATGGCCACACCGCGCTGCGGACGGTTGACGACCTCCTTCACGGCGGCACCACCGGCACGGTCGCCGGCATCCACGGCCTCGGTCGCATGGGCGAGACGCGCTACGTCCCGCATCTGTTGCCGCACTTGCAGAGTCCCGAGCTCGAGGTGCGCCTCGAAACGTTGCGCGCGCTCGGCGAGCTCGCTGACCGCGACTCCACCCGTCTCGTGCCGCCGCTCCTGCGGCTGCTAGCCGGCGGCGGCACGTTCGAGGAGCGCGAGCTAGTGCTCGGGCTCATCGGCCGCATCGCCGACTCCAACTCGCTCCCGCAGCTGCTCGCGCTCGCCGGCCGCTTCACGCCGCACGAGCGCCGCACGGTCGAGCAGCTCGTCATCCAGTTCGGGCCGCGCGCGGTGCCGTCGCTGATGAGCGTCACCCAGAACCTGGATTCGCCGCTCTTCGCCCGCCTGATCGCGATCCGCACACTCGGCCAGCTCGCCTTCCCGCAGCTCGAGACGATGGCGCCCGGCCTGATCGACGCCGCCGTGGCCCGCGCCTACATGCTCGCCGGCTGCTCTGCCGCGCTCGAGGCCGCGCAGGAACCGGGCCCGGGCCTCGCCACGCTCGCGGTCATCTACCGGCTGCTGCCCCGGCTCACGCTCGAGATGGTGCTCGAGATCCTCAGCGTCACCGGCCGGCTGCCGAGCTACGACTCGATCGTCACCGCGCTGCGGTCCGGCAGCGTGCGCGACCGCGGCTACGCGATGGAAAACATCGAGCAGGGCGCCGGCCGCAAGCTGTTCGCCCAGCTCGAGCCGCTGCTCGACGACCGTCCGGTCGCCGAGGTGGTGCGCGCCGGCCGCGCCTTCGGCTTCAACCAGCCGACGGATATTGCCTTCGCCATCGACCGCTCGGTCCGCGTGCGCTTCCCGCTCGAGGCCGGCGCGGCGCTGCAGGCGCTGCACGAGACGCGCCCCGAGGCCGCCGCGGCCGCCGCCCTGGGCATTCTCCGCCAGAATCCCGCGCCGCTGCTGCGCGAGACAGCGCTCACCCTCCTCGCCCGGATGGAGGGCGCGAGCCACGAGAAACTCACGCCGGTCGAACGCATCCAGGCCTTGTCCCGCGGCGATTTCTTCCGCGCCTGGGGCGTCCGCCAGCTCGAGTTCGTCGGCCGCAATCTGCGGGAAATCACCGGCGTCGCGGGCCGCACGCTCCCGCCGCGCAGCCGTGAAACCGACGGCGTGCACGTGATCGTCCGCGGCACGTTCGTCGTCAACGGCCAGCCACGCGGCCCGGGCGAATACTTCGGCGGCGAATCCCTTTTCGGCGGCGATCCCCGCCGCACGGAGGTCCGCGCGGAAACCGACGCGCTCGCCCTCTTCGTTCCTGCCGACGACATCTTCACCTGCGCCCGGATCTACCCCGAGGTCGCGCTCGAACTGCTCCGCCGCAAGCTGGCAACCGCGGCGTAACCGAGATGAAAATCACAAACGCCAAACGTCCCAATCCCCAAGAATTCCCAAGTAACACCTGGGAAAATCGGGATTTCGGCCCGCCTGGGATTTCTTTGGCGTTTGACCGCTTGGAATTTGAGATTTCGCGATCTCTTCGCGCATGAAACGCCGCTTCCATTTCACCACGCGGGGCTGGTTTCAGTTCAC
>CALFNJ010000589.1 GCA_937902865.1 uncultured Opitutaceae bacterium | reverse complement strand
TTTATAGCAGGTTGAGCTGCGAGTCGTCCGCGGCGGCGACCACGATTTTTTTCTTCGGCCTGGCCTGCGGGGCGGGCACGGAGACGCTGGCGTCGTCGCTTTCGAGTTTGGAGAGGATGGTCTTGGCGCGATCGATGACCGCGGGCGGGAGGCCGGCGAGCCGCGCGACCTGGATGCCGTAGCTGCGGTCGGCGGCGCCGGGGACGACGCGGCGGACGAAGACGATGTCGTCGTTCCACTCCTTCACCGCGACCGAGAAATTGCGCAGGCGCGGCAGGTGCTTCTCCAGTTGCGTGAGTTCCTGGTAGTGGGTCGCGAACAGCGTCCGCGGGCCCGAATCCGGCTCCCGGTGCAGATGCTCGACCACCGCCCAGGCGATGCTGAGGCCGTCATAAGTCGAGGTGCCGCGACCGATCTCGTCGAGGATGATGAGCGAACGCTCGGTCGCGTTGTTCAGGATGTTCGCGGTCTCGTTCATCTCGACCATGAAGGTGGAGTTGCCCCGGGCGAGGTCATCACTCGCGCCGACGCGGGAGAAAATCCGGTCGACCAGGCCGACGCGGCAGGTCTTGGCCGGCACCCAGCAGCCGATCTGGGCGAGCAGGGTGATCAGTGCGACCTGGCGGATGTAGGTCGACTTGCCGGCCATGTTCGGGCCCGTGAGCAGCGCGATCTGCGCATCGTCGCAGGCCAGCAGCGTGTCGTTTGGCACGAAGGCCTGGCTGGTGCCGCGGGCGGGCGCGGCGTCGGGCGACTTGAGCATCTGTTCGACCACCGGATGACGGCCGTCGACGATCTCGAGGACGGAACCCTCGTCGATTTCCGGCCGGCGGTAATCCCACTCGCGCGCGAGCACGGCCCAACCGGCGAGCACGTCCAGTTCCGCGAGGGCGTCGGCCGTCTGGCTCAGCGTGATCGATTCGTCGAGCACGGCGGTGAGCAGTTGCTGGAAGAGCTCCAGTTCGCGGGCGAGCGCGTTCTCCTCGGCATGGAAGATCTCCTTTTCCTTCAGCTTGAGCGCCTCGGTGACATAGCGCTCGCCGCCCACCGTGGTCTGGCGGCGAATGTAGTCGGCCGGCGCGAGGTGCAGGTTGGCCTTGGTGATCTCGATGTAATACCCGAAATTATTCGTGAACCGGACCTTCAGGCTGCGGATGCCGGTGCGCTCCTGCTCGGTGCGCTCGAGGTCGGCGAGCCAGCTTTTGTTGCCGCTGGTCAATGCCCGCAGACGGTCGAGTTCCGCATCGTAGCCGGCGCGGATGAAATTGCCGTCGTTGAGATCCGCGGGGAGCTCGTCACCGAGGGCGCGGGCCAGCAGGTCGCGCAGGGCCGGCAGCTCGGCGAGCCGCGGGCGACAATCCTCGGCGAGCGCGCCACCGAAGCCGGCGAGTTCCGTGCGCACGGCGGGCAGCTGCGCGAGGGTGTCGCGAACGCCTCCCAGTTCCCGCGGATTGCGCAGACGGTTCTGGAGGCGTCCAAGGATGCGGGGAATATCGCGGACCTGACCGAGCAGTTCGCGCAGGGCGGCAAGGCGGGAAGGCTGGGCGAGCAGTTCGCCGACGAGTGCCTGCCGCCGCTTGATCGCGGGCAGCTCGAGGGTGGGCGAGGCGATCCAGCGTTCGAGCAGGCGGGCACCGGCGGCGGTGGCGGTGCGGTTGACCGCGTTCAGCAGAGAGCCTTCCCGTGCGCCGCGGCTGGAGGAGAAAATCCCGAGATTGCGCAGGGTGGCCGGATCGAGGAGCAGCGTTTGCGCGCTGCGGTATTCCTGGAGGCCGCGGAGATTCTCGGGCTTGGCGCAAAGATTTTCCGTCGCGTAGTACACGAGCGCACCCGCCGGGCCGAGGGCGGGATGCGCGTGATCGAGCCCAAAGCCCTGCAGGTTCAGCACGCCGAGGGTGTCGATCACCGTCTTCGCGCCGGTCGCGAGATCAAATTGGTAGCCCGCCTGCTCACTGCACAGCCGTCCGGAGCAGAAGGCCTGCAGCGCATGGACCGCGGTCTGGTCGTGCGGCGCGGCCTGCCAGCGGGCCAGTTCTCCTTCGACGAGCAGAAGCTCGGCGGGATCGAGCGCGGTCAGCACGGGCAGCAAGTTCGCGATCTGCGGGTCCGTCGCGATCTTGAACTCGCCGGTGGAGAGATCGAGCCAGGCGGCGTGGAGCCCGCGTTTGTCGAGAGAGAGGGCGCAGAGATAGTGATTGCGCGCCGCGTCGAGCTGGTTGGCGGCGAGCGTCGTGCCGGGGCTGAGGATCCGCGTCAGCTGCCGCTTCACCAGCTTGCCGGCCTGCGCGGGTTCAGCCTGGTCGCAGATCGCGACTTTTTTTCCGGCGGCAAGGAGCTTGGAGACGTAATTGTCGCACGCATGGGCCGGAATGCCGGCCATCGGATGGTCCTGGCGCTTGGTCAGGGTCAGCCCGAGCAATCGGGAGGCGACGACGGCGTCGTCGAAGAACATCTCGAAGAAATCGCCGAGGCGAAACAGCAGCAGGGTGTCGCGCGGCAGCCCCCGCTTCACCTCGAAGTACTGCTGCATCATCGGCGTGAGCTTGGCGTCGGGCATGGCTGGAAACCCGATGCGAAAGGCCGTCGGGCGGAGAGGCAAGAAGGGAAAGGAAGAACAGGAAGGAAGAGGGATGAAGGAAGAATTATGAAAGAAGGCGGAAGGCAGTCCGATCCCGATCCGTCTCGCGCAGAGGCGCAGGGACGCAGAGCTCGATCCGGGAGGTAAGGACGGGCGGCCCGCCCGTCCGGTTGGACTCCGCAAACCATCAAACTCGATCCGTTTTTAA
>CALFNJ010000588.1 GCA_937902865.1 uncultured Opitutaceae bacterium | reverse complement strand
AACGGCGCGTCCGGCAATTCGCCGGTCGGCACGTTCCGCATCGACCCGAGCACCCTGCAGGTTTCGCCGAGCTCGCTGACGCTCCGCACCGGCGAGAAGCAGACGCTCACCTTCACCGTGCCCAACGCCGCTCCCGCCGGCGGCCTCCTCCTCGATGTCACGACCGACGTCCCCGACGCGGTGATCATGCCCGAGGTCGTCGTTCCCGCCGGTCAGACCACCGTCAGCGTGACCGTCGAAGGCGGCAAGGCCGGCACCGGCAGCCTCTTCCTCAAGGGCTACGGCTCCGGCGAAGTGAGCGTTCCGGTCTCCGTGACCGCCCGCTGAACGCCAGCCCCACTCCTCTCCCCCCAGCCGGCATCACGCGATGCCGGCTTTTTTGTCGATTGATGATCGCAAGCTGGGGCGCGTTATCCCTAACGCGCCGGTACGGTCCCGTCTGTGGTTGAAACGCGGATAACGGTCACGGCGCGTTAGGGATAACGCGCCCCACCCTGCGACCCGGACGGACAAAACCCGAATTTCACACCGAGGACACGGAGTACACAGAGACCAACCAAACTCCGATCTCTGCGTACTCTGCGTCCTCTGTGTGAAATCTTCCGAAATAACGAGTAGCGGGGCGGCTTCGCCCTACCGCTCGTGCGTTCCGGCAGCAGCTCGGGCGCTGAGTTCCAGCCTCACCAGCACCGGCCGATGATCGCTCGCCTCCCGCGTTCCGGGGCCGTCGTAGATGACCGCTGCTCCGTTCGCGACCTCAGCTCGCAGGCCCGGCGAGACGAGGATCTGATCCATCCGCGCGTAGCTGTCCTCCACGTGATAAAAGTACGTCCAGCTTTCCCCGCGCGAATCCGTCTCGGGCAGCAGGCGGGACACGATCGTGCGTCCCCGGGCGAGCAGCGCTTGCACCGGCTTGCTGTCCTTCCCGTCGTTGCAATCGCCCAGAATCAGGAATCGCGCCGCCGCCGGATTGGGAAAATGCCGCAGGACCGCATCGCGCACCGCCACGGCCTCGCCGTTTCGCCGCTGGGCCGAAAGCGGATCGTCGGGGCGATCCGTGTAGCGGCTCTTCAGGTGGACGCCGAAGATCGTCAATTCGCCCGCCTCCGTTTCGAACGTCGCCTCGAGCAGCCCTCGCTTCACTTTTTCCGTCCCGCCGAAATACGGAAAACTTAAATCCGGCTGGAGCCGCAGCGTTTTCACCGGCCGCCGGGACAGCAGCGCCACATGCCGATCGGAATCGGGTCCTTCCAGCAGCACCGCGTGCGGATAATCAAGGCCGAGCCGTTTGAGGTCGCGCCGCAGTTCCTCGAGATAGGGCCGAGGCCCCATCTCCTGCAGCACGAGGATGTCCGCGCGCAAACCGAGGATGACCTGTCGCAGCGCCGCCTTTTCCCGTTCCGGCTTGGGATAATCCTTCCGATAACCCGACTCCGTCATGCGGTCGGTCGCGACGTAGTTCTCGATATTGTAGGTCGCGACCGTCAGCACCTCGCCGCGAGTTGGAATGGTGAATCCGACGAGCCAACAGCCAGGTAGCACCAGCCGGAGGACGAATGTGGAAATCAGGAAAGGGGGAACGGATTCATCGGACCGCCGC
>CALFNJ010000587.1 GCA_937902865.1 uncultured Opitutaceae bacterium | reverse complement strand
GCTCGGTCCGTTTCACCGCTGGCAGCCTCGCGACACCGTGGAGTGGTTTGCGGCGCGCGGGGTGGAGCTCAAGACCGAGGCGGACGGCCGCATGTTTCCCGTCACCGACCGCTCGGAGACGATCGTCGACTGTCTTCTCGGCGCGGCGGAAAAGGCCGGAGTCAGACTCGTCACCAGCCTCGGCCTCCGCTCCGCCGTGGGCCGGCCGCCCCCGCGTCCCGGTGCGGCACCGCTGCCGCCGCATTTCGCGCTCACGCTGACCGACGGCAGCGGGCTGCACTGCGACCGGCTGCTGCTCGCGACCGGTGGCAATCGCTCGTCGATCGGGCTGACGGCCGCGGCGGCGCTCGGGCACGCGATCGAGCCGCCGGTGCCTTCGCTGTTCACCTTTCACATCGATGATCCGCGGATCGTCGGCATCTCCGGCGTGTCCGTGCCGAACGTCGTGACCACGGTCCCCGGCACGAAGCTGCGCGAGAGTGGACCGCTGCTCGTGACGCACTGGGGCATGAGCGGACCGGCGATTCTGAAACTCTCGGCCTGGGGCGCGCGCGAACTGGCGGCGGTGAACTACACGTTCCGGCTCGGCGTGAATTTTTCGCCGCCGCACACCCGCGAATCGCTCGGGCGCGAGCTCGGCGGAGTGCGCACCGCCAATCCGCGCAAGCAGCTCGGCACCTGGTGCCCGCTCGAGCTGCCTCTGCGCCTGTGGGAGAAATTGCTCGGTGCGGCGCGCATCGCTCCAGATACGCTGTGGGCGAACATTTCCAACGATGTGCTCAGCGGTCTCGCCGCGCAGATCGTCGCGGCGGAATTTGCCGTGGTCGGGAAGAGCATGAACAAGGAGGAGTTCGTCACCTGCGGCGGCGTGCGGCTGAGCGAGATCGACTTCAAGACGATGGAGAGCCGGATCTGTCCCGGCCTGCATTTCGCCGGCGAGGTGCTCGACATCGACGGCGTCACGGGCGGGTTCAATTTCCAGGCTGCGTGGACAACGGGTCGGTTGGCAGGCTGCGCCTTGGCCGGGACACCGACGTAATCGTCCGAAACAGGTAGGGGCGTCCCCTGGGCCGCCCGGTTCTCAATCCAACGATCCCGTTTCGCACAGAGGCACGAAGGACACAGAGATCGATCGGTTCCCATTCTCCGTGTCCTCAGTGCCTCGGTGTGAAAACGGTTTGAGCGATCGGCTCGAATCTCGGATGGGCATGTCGGGGCGTCCCTTGAGACGCCCGGTTCGGTTCGAGCCTCGGACGGGCGTCCCAAGGGACGCCCCGACATGATCCCTCCAACCTCAGCGCACCTGAGAACGGCATTGCGGGACGGGCCGGGGCCTCTTCCCCTGTCCACCGGTTCCAGCCTCCCCGTCTCCTGATTCAAACATGCCTTCCTACTGGCAGCTCGTCCTCATCATCCTGCCGGTCATCGGCATCATCGCGCTCGGCGTGGTGGTGCGGCGAGTGCACTGGGTCGAGGGCGAGGCGGAGACGAGCATCATCCGGCTGGTCGTCAATCTCTGCTATCCGTGCCTGATCTTTGAATCCGTGGTGGGCAACAACGCCCTGCGCGAGCCGGCGAACGTCATGCTGCCGCCGTTGCTGGGTTTCAGCATCAGCGCGCTCGGGATCGGGTTCTGTTACTACATCGGCAGCAAGGTGCTCGGGTTGACCATGGGCACCGGCTTGCGGACATTCGCGCTGTCGACCGGCATCTGCAACTATGGCTACCTCGCGCTGCCGATCACGGCGGCGGTCTGGGGACGCGAAACGCAGGGCGTGCTGATGGTGCACAACGTTGGCTGCGAGGCGGCGGTCTGGACCGTGGGTGTGCTCGTGCTCAGCGGACTCTCGTTGAGCGAAGGCTGGCACCGCCTCTTCAATCCGATCGTGATCACGCTGATCGGCGCCGTGGCCATCAATCTCGCGGGCGGTGCGCCCTACGTGCCGGGACCGGTGATGACCATCGTGCACATGCTGGCGGCCTGCACGATTCCGATCGGGCTCGTCATGGTCGGAGTGACGCTGGCGAGCTATCTCACGGGAATCGGCGCCTTGATCCGACCCTCGATCACGTTTCCCTCGATCGCGCTGCGTCTCGGCATCCTGCCGGTCCTCATCCTCTGCGCCGCCCGCTGGCTCCCGCTGCCGGTGGAACTCAAGCGGGTGCTGCTCATTCAGGCCGCGATGCCGTCGGGCGTGTTCCCGATTGTCCTCGCCCGGCACTACGGCGGCCAGCCGCTGACCGCGGTGCAGATCGTGCTCGGCACGACGGCGCTGGGCATCCTCACCATCCCGCTCTGGCTGCGCGTCGGGCTGGCATGGACGGGACTTGGTTGAAGCGGGATCCGTTTCGCGCAGAGGCGCAGAAGCGCAGAGATTCTTTCCGAGG
>CALFNJ010000586.1 GCA_937902865.1 uncultured Opitutaceae bacterium | reverse complement strand
TCGATGCTCTCAAGCAGCGCCTCAACGTCATGGACTCGACCGCGTTCTCGCTCTGCCTCGACAACAACGTGCCGATCCTCGTGTTCGACCTGAACGCCGAGCACTCCGTCCGCGACGCCGTCCTCGGCAAGAAGGTCGGCACGCTGGTCCACAGCTGACCGGGCCCGACGCCTTCTCCTTCACGCGACGGCACGCGGCCGCACGCGCGCTCCGCCGAACAATCCAAAATCCGAAATCCAAAATCGAAAATCCTCCATGAGCACGATCCTCTCCGACGCCCAGGCCAAGATGAAGAAGGCCGTCGACTACACCCTGCACGAATTCAGCGCGATCCACACCGGCAAGGCCACGCCGGCGATGGTCGAGGGCGTCATGGTCGAGGCCTATGGCTCGATGATGCGCCTCAAGGAGTGCGCCGCGATCAGCACGCCCGACGCGCGCCTGATCCAGATCCAGCCCTGGGACGCCGGCCTGGTCAAAGCCGTGGAGAAGGCGATCCAGATGGCCAACCTCGGCTTCAATCCGATCATCGACGGCAAGCTTGTCCGCATCCCCCTCCCCGACATGAGCCGCGAACGCCGGCAGGAATTCGTCAAGACCGCCCACAAGCTCGCCGAAGAAGGTCGCGTGCACGTCCGCAACGTCCGCCGCGACGGCCTCGAGGCCGTGAAGAAGGCGAAGCTCCCCGAGGACGAGGGCAAGCGGCTCGAGAAGGACATCCAGACCGCGACCGACAAGTCCATCAAGGACATCAACGACCATCTCGCCCACAAGGAGAAGGAACTCCTCACGGTATAAGTAAGGCCGAGCCCGGCCTGTCTCCCAGTCCGGGCTCACGCTCCGGAAAGGCGAACGTTCCACGTCCAATATTCAACGTCCAACGTTCAACTCAGATGCCTGACCTTGAATGTTGGACGTTGAACGTTTCTCCGCACTTTTCCTCTCTTTGTCCCCCGTCTTCCGCCCCCTGTCTCCTGATTTCCAGCTGTGTCTTCGCTGAAAACCAACGCCAATCCCGCCCCGCGGCGCGTCGTGATCAAGCTCGGCACGGGCGTGCTGACCACGGGCATCGGCGAACTCGACACGGCGCGCATCGCCTGCGTCTGCGCGCAGATCGCCGCGCTGCGCGCGCGCGGCACCGAGGTGATCGTCGTTTCCTCCGGCGCCGTCGGCCTGGGCATGGGTGCGCTGAAGCTCACGAAGCGCCCCAAGGATGTTTCCAAGAAGCAGGCCTGCGCCGCCATCGGGCAGAGCCGGCTCATGCAGACCTGGCAGGCCGGCTTCGCGCCGCACGGGATCACCGTCGCCCAGGTTTTGCTGACGCATGAGGATCTCCGGACCCGCGAGCGCTACCTCGGGATCAAGCAGTGCCTCGCCCAGCTGATCGCCTACGACACGGTGCCGATCATCAATGAGAACGACACCGTCAGCGCCGCCGAGATTCACGCCATGCTCAAGTTCGGCGACAACGACACGCTGTCCGCGATGGTCGCCAGCCTGAGCGAGGCGCAGCATCTCGTCATCCTTTCCACCGCGCCCGGCCTGATCGACATGAAGGGCACCGGCGAGATCGTGCCCGTGGTCGAGAAGATCACGCCCGAGATCGAGGCCATGGCCGGCGGCACCACGAGCGAGACCGCCACCGGCGGCATGGTGAGCAAGATCACCGCCGCGAAGATCGCCACTCGCGCCGGCTGCGGCGTGTTCATCGCCAGCGGCTTCGAATCGGAAATCCTCGCCAAGCTTTTCAGCGGCCGCGGCCCGGGAACCTTTTTCGTGCCCAACGGCCTGCCGCTCGAGGCGAAGAAGCGCTGGCTCGCATACTTCCAGCGCCCGTCGGGCAGCATCCGCGTGAACACCAGCGCCGTGCCCGTGTTGCGCGAACAGGGCCGCAGCCTGCTCGCCGTCGGCGTGACGGGCGCCACCGGCGATTTCGCCGCGGGCGACATCGTCAATATCGCGGGTCCCGACGGCATCGTCTTCGCCCGGGGCAAGGCCACTTACGGAAGCGAGGAAATCCCTGCCATCGCCGGCCGGAAGAGCGCCGAGGTCCAGGCCCTGTACCCCGCGCGCAAGCACCTCGAGGTCGTGCACCGCAATGACCTCGTGCTGCTCTGAGTTGCCCGTTGCGTTCGCGCGCCGCAAGGTAGGGCGAACCCTCTGGGTGAGCCGCGGCTCGGCAGGGACGCCTCGCCCTACCTTCGATCGCTCCAGCTGCCCGGTTTTCGCCTTTTCCTCGGATGCCAGTCCTGCCAGATTTTAGGACACGAGTCCTAATTTACCTTTTCCAGCCATGAAAACGCTTCGTTTCGCCCTGTTCAGCCTGATCCTGGCCGGCGCCGGCACCGCCGTCTCCGTCTCCGCCGGAGAGGCTCCCGTCACCTGGCAGTCGGCCGACGCCATCCTCGCGCGCATCCAGGCGCCGCAGTTTCCGGCGCGGGATTTCCCGATCACCGATTACGGCGCCGTGAACGGCATGCAGGCCGATTCCACCGCCGCGATCCGCCAGGCGATCGAGGCCTGCGCCAAGGCCGGAGGCGGCCGCGTCGTCGTGCCCGCGGGCCAGTTCCTCACCGGCGCGATTCACCTCAAGAGCAACGTCAACCTGCACCTCGTCGAGGGCGCCACGCTCCGCTTCAACACCGATCCCAAGGCCTATCTTCCCGTCGTCCGCACCCGCTGGGAAGGGACGGAGTGCATGAACTACTCGCCGTTCATCTACGCGTACGAGCAGGAGAACATCGCCGTCACCGGCAGCGGCACGCTCGACGGCCAGGCCGCGGATGACAACTGGTGGGCCTGGGCCAAGCGCGACGACGATCGCGCCTCGCCCGCCGTGCCCGACGCCACCTCGCTTGTGGCTTCCGGCGACCAGAACCTGCCGGTGGAACAGCGGATCTACGGCGCCGGCCATTACCTTCGGCCGAACTTCATCCAACCGTACCGCTGCCGGAACGTCCTCATCGAGGGCGTGCACATCCGCCGCTCGCCGATGTGGGAGGTCAACCCGGTGCTCTGCACCAACGTCATCGTCCGCAACGTCGACATTCTCAGCCACGGGCCGAATAACGATGGCTGCAACCCCGACTCTTCCCGCGACGTGCTGATCGAGGGCTGCACCTTTGACACGGGCGACGACTGCATCGCGATCAAGTCCGGCCGCAACGACGACGGCCGCCGGGTCGGTGTGACGGTGGAGAACCTCATCATCCGCAACTGCACGATGAAGGACGGCCACGGCGGCGTGGTCGTCGGCAGCGAGACGGCGGCGGGCTGCCGGAATGTCT
>CALFNJ010000585.1 GCA_937902865.1 uncultured Opitutaceae bacterium | reverse complement strand
GCGGATCAACGACGGCACCTACGGCATCTGCGAAATCACGCAAAAGCCGATCGCGAAGGACCGCCTGCTTGCGGTGCCCTTCACCCGCTACTCCGCCGAGGCCCAGAAGGAACTGGAGCGCAATCGGCATCGCGCCCGCACCCAGGCCGGTTTGTTCGGCGAACTGGGCGAGGAAGGCGCGAAGATGGAGGACGACCGCGGCGGCGGCGACGAGTAAGGCCCGCCTCCAGCGGCGGCCTTGCTCCAACCCATGGAATCGACCTCCGCGCTGCCGGTCACACCGACGCGCTGGGAGCGAGTGCGCTCCTACCGCACCCTGCTGCTGCTCGGAGTTCTCACCCTGGGTCTCGATCAGCTGAGCAAGGCCTGGATCGTCGCGCGCCTGCCCAACATCACCTATCCCGGTCCCGGCGCGATTCCGGTCATCCCCGGGTTCTTCTATCTCATCCACGTCGGCAACACGGGAGCCGCGTGGAGCGTGCTGACCGGCCAGAGTGGACTGCTCGCCCTGCTCGCGCTCGGCACGCTCGTGGCGATCTTTTTCTGGCGCCAGGCGCTCGGCCTGCGCACGCCCATTGTGCAGGTCAGCTTCGGCCTCCTCTGCGGCGGCATCGCCGGCAATCTCATCGACCGCATCCGGCACGGCCACGTGGTCGACTTCATCGACCTGCACTTCGGCAGCTACATCTACCCCACGTTCAACATCGCCGATTCCGGCATCTGCGTGGGCGTCATTCTGTACCTGTGGCACTCGCTGCGGGCGCCGGATTAAATCCCAAACGCCAATCGTCCAAATCGCAAAGAAAGCGCCAATGGCCATTTCGGCATTGGATCAGCGATTTCTTTGCCGACTGGAAATTTCCCCGTTTCTTTGGCGTTTGGGGCTCTGGAATTTGGGGTCTGCCCACGTCCCCGCGCCGCTATTCGACGTCGCTATCGGGGCGCTCGCTGGGGCTGAGGATTGAATCCCAAACGCCAACACCAAATTCCC
Organism: uncultured Opitutaceae bacterium; assembly: GCA_937902865.1. Lineage (GTDB taxonomy): Bacteria > Verrucomicrobiota > Verrucomicrobiia > Opitutales > Opitutaceae > CAIUWA01. Next base: position 1,869 of record CALFNJ010000585.1, on the reverse strand, counting down.
AAAGAAACCGCCAATCGCCCTTTCGGCATCACATCAGCGATTTTTTTCCGAATGGAATTTCTTTGGCGTTTGGACTTCTGAAATTTGAGATTTGCGCGCGCCGCGCGCCGTTATTCCACATTCGCTATTTGCTCCCGCACGCGCTCCAGCTCGTTCTTGAGTTCGATCACCGAGCGGGAAATCACGAGGTCGTTCGCCTTGCTGCCGATGGTGTGCACCTCGCGGCCGATCTCCTGGAGGATGAACTCGGACTTGCGGCCGATCTCGCCGCCTGACTTCAGCAGCGCCGTGAACTGCTCCAGGTGGCTGCGCAGCCGCGTCAGTTCCTCGGTGATGTCGCAGCGGTCGGCAAAGAGCGCGATCTCCTTCAGCACGCGCTCGTCATTCAGGTCGAGCTCGAGGCCCGCCTCACGCAGGCGGCGGAGAAACTGTTCACGATAATATGCCGGCACCTGCGGTGCGCGCTCCGCCACCGCGGCGATCTGCTTCGCCAGCAATCCGAGGCGGGTAAGAAAATCCACCAGCAGCGCCTCTCCCTCCCTCGCCCGCATCGCCGCGAAACCGCGGAGCGCCTCGCCGAGTGCCTCCTCGAGGATGGGTCGGGCCGCGTCCAACGCCGGCTTCTCGGCGCCGCGGCGCTGGGAGTTCGCAATCTGCCAGAGCAGCTCCGGCGTGGGTTGAAAATCGACACCCTCCCGCTTCGCAAAACTCGCCAGCCGATCGACCGCCTCCGAGGCCGCGTCCTCATCCCAAGTGGCCTCGGCTCCGGCCTTGGCGCCGGTGAGCTCGACATCGACATGCACCTTGCCGCGCACCGCGACCTGCCGCACGCGTTCGCCGATGACCGGCTCCATCGCCTCCCACTCCGCCGGCAGCGCCACTGTGAGATCGAGCATCTTCCGATTCACCGAGCTCACCTGGACCGTGAGCGTATGGGAGCCAAGGGCGGCGGTCGCGCGGCCGTAGCCGGTCATGCTGTTCATGACCAAATCCCAAATGTCCAAACGCCCAAACGCCAAACAAATCCCATCAGCGAGTTTCCAGCTTCTTCACGATGCTGGAGAAAATGAGCTTAAGCTCGTGCGCCTCCTGCCTCAGCCCATCCCGGATCGGCGCTTGCTCGTCCACCCGGACCAATCGCAGCCACAGCTCGCATTCCTTGGCTTCCTTCCGGCAAATCCGAAATTTCATCACGCGATCCTTTTCGCCCAATGCCTCATTCGCCTCGATGCAGTTGGCCGCCACGGATCCCGACGCCCGGATCAGCTGCTTGGCGTCCTCGAAATTCGAAATTGTGCGGGGCAATCCGCGAACCAGCTGGCGAACCTCCGCGGCAAACTCCGCACTTCTCTCTTCCAAATTGCTCGGCTTTGGCTCCATGGGATTTCTTTGGAGTTTGAGCCCTGGCGTTTGAGATTTCCGCCCGACCCGCTCCACCCATGGAACGTCTCGCTGCCTACTTCTTTTTCAGAAGGGCCTGAACTTGCTGCACGTCTTTATCCCCGCGACCACTGAGGTTGATGATGAGGATCTGATCTGGCCGCATTGCCTTTGCGCGCTTCAGCCCGTGCACCAGGGCGTGCGTGCTTTCCAGGGCGGGAATGATCCCTTCGAGACGCGAGCAGAGCTGGAAGGCTTCCATCACTTCGTCGTCCTTGGCGTAGGCGAACTCGATCCGCTGGCGGTCGCGGTAGAACGCGTGTTCGGGTCCGATCGCGGCGTAGTCCAGGCCGGCGCTCACCGAGTGGGTGAGTTCGATCTGGCCGTCCGCGTTCTGGAGGATGTAGGTCTTGCAGCCCTGCAACACGCCGAGCTTGCCGCCTTCGAAGCGCGCGGCGTGGTCGCCGCGGACGATGCCGCGGCCGCCGG
>CALFNJ010000584.1 GCA_937902865.1 uncultured Opitutaceae bacterium | reverse complement strand
GAAGGCGGACGTAATATATGTCGCATTCGCCTTCGGCAGATTTCGAAACACCGTGCCGCTGGTAAAACCGATTGGATGCGCCCCCTTTCAAGGCGCCGACGAAGATGGGAACGCCCATGGCATCTGCCTCGCGAAAGATCGTCTGCAAAACCGCCCCGCCGATTCCCCGATTCTGGAAGCGCGGATGAACGTAGAGATGATCAAGGTGCCATCCGTCCGAGGCCGGACGTGCGGCGTAGAAGCCGACAACCTCTCCTTCGGACATGATGCAGCGCGTGTGCTCGGGTGAGAAAGTGCTCCGTAAACGTGCCCGCGCTCTTTCCGGATCGAACCGCCCGACGCGCTCGAGGCTCTCGCGCATCGCCGCCACGCGGAGCTCAGCCAATCGCTCGAAATCAGCTTCAACGACTGGAGAAAGCGTCACCGTTGAGGAATGCATGCGCACAGGGCTTTTTGGCCAACTTCAGAGTGAGCGTAACGCTCCAGCTTCGTAACCTCTCGAAGACGAGCGCCAAGCGGGAAAGCTGCCCAACGAACTCATGCTTCCTCGGCGGTGTGCAGATCAAACCAGGTCTGGATATCGTCCCGAGCGGCAAGGCCGGCCAAGCGCTTCGCTTCCGCCAGTTCGGCGGAGCCGGCATCCCGCCAGCCGCGCTTCATCATGAAGCCGTTCCAGATCTCGATTTCGTCTTCACTCGGGCGGCGACCGTTTTGAAAGCACCAGTTGAGCATTTCCGAGTCGCTGCCGCCGGCGAGCACGCGCTTCACCAAGTGGTCGTAATCGATCGTCAACAGCGTGCAGCAACGCGCGTCAAAGTGGGTGCGATCCGTCGTCCCGGTGTAGTAATCGGCCGGAAGCCGCCCGGCCGCCTTCAGCCGGATCTTGTCGAGCATGCGGCCGAAGTAATAAAGCCCGCCCACCTGCTCGTAGTCGCTGCGCAATCCGGGGATTTTCATGCGGCCATCATCCCGCAGCTCTGGTCTCGCGGCCAGCCCAAGCGACGTGCCGCGGGATACAGAATTCGGAATTTTCGGGGACTCGGTGTGCGCGTCCATGTCCGACGCGAAGCGCGGGCCCGGCTTCGCGGCAGCTCAAAGGCGAATCCGTCGATTGTGATGGTCACAGCGCCACGGTTATTAAACTGTACCGGATGCAAACGAACGCCGCTGGGACTGCCGAAACCGACGGTTTTCCCCTAAGCTGGCGGCGGTCGTAACCACTTCCTCCCGCCATGATCCAGACCCTCGCCACGCCAAAGCAGGTTCCGTTGTACGTCACGCTTGCCGATGAGCTGCAGGCGCTCGTCGAGCAGGGCACACTGCGCCCGGGACACCGGGTGCCGTCCGTGCGGCGCATGGCGCTGCAGCGGGATGTCAGCATCTCCACGGTCATCCAGGCGTACACGCTGCTCGAGAACCGCGGGGTGCTCGAGGCCCGCCCGCAGTCGGGGTACTACGTGCGCGCCCGCCTGCCGAGCGACGCCCCCGAGCCGCGCATGGCGCGGCCGATGGCCAAGGCGAGCTATGTCGGCGTCACCGACCTCACCGCGGAGATCATGATGATCGCCGCCGGCACGCATCACGTGCCGCTCGGCGAGGCCTGCCCCGATCCGTCGCTCTTCCCGAACAAGAAGCTCGCACGTCTGCTCGGCGCCGTCGGCCGCGACGATCCAATGGCGATGGGCCGCTACGCCATGAACTCGGCGTACGATCCGCTCACCCGCGAGATCGCGCGGCGCTATTTGCAGGCGGGCACTCCCCTCGCCCACGACGAGCTCGTGATCACCATCGGCTGCACCGAGGCGCTCAATCTTTCGCTCCGTGCCATCACGAAGCCCGGCGACACCGTCGCGCTCGAATCGCCCGCCTACTTCGGATTCCTCCAGATCATCCAGAGCCTGAATCTCAAGGTGCTGGAGGTGCCGACCGATCCGCGCACCGGCATTTGCCTCGACGCGATGCGCGACGCGCTCGAGCACCACGACGTCAAGGCGGTGCTCGTCATGCCGAGCTACCAGAATCCGCTCGGCTCCTGCATGCCGGACGAAAAGAAGGAGCAGCTCTACCGGCTGCTGGCCGAGTTCGACGTGCCTGCGGTCGAGGACGACATCTACGGCGACCTGCACTTCGGCGAGCGCCGGCCCAAGCCGCTCAAGGCCTGGGACACCGACGGACGCGTCCTGCTCTGCAGCTCGTTCGGCAAGACGCTCGCGCCGAGCCTGCGCGTCGGCTGGTGCGCGCCCGGGCGTTACCTGGAGCGCGTGCGCCGGTTGAAGTTCACCAACACCCTCGGCTCGCCGGTGGTGCTGCAGAAGACTGTCTCGGATTTCCTCCGCAACGGCGGCTACGATCACCACCTCCGCTCGCTCCGCCGCGCGTACCAGAACCAGCTGCACCTGTTCTCGCAGGCGGTGCTGCGGCACTTTCCCGAAGGCACGCGGCTCAGCCGGCCGCAGGGCGGTTTCATCCTCTGGATCGAGCTGCCGCCGGGCGTCGACACGCTTCGGCTGCACCGGGATGCGTGGAAGCACCGGATCAACATCGCGCCCGGCGCGCTCTTTTCGGTCAAGGACCGCTACCGCAATTGTCTCCGCCTGAACTGCGGCCTGCCGTGGAACGAGGCGATCGAGTCCGCCGTGCGCACGCTCGGCGAACTCGCCCGCGCGCAGGTGGCGTAAGCGGACCAACCGAAGCGAACCCACGCGACGGTTCCTCGCCGCATGCAGTCACGCACTTCCGACGAATCCCGCGGGCTCCTGCTCGGCGGCCTTGGCATCCTCGGGTTCAGCCTGACGCTGCCGATGACGCGCCTGGCCGTGGCCGAACTCGATCCGATCATCGTCGGCCTCGGCCGGACGCTGCTCGCCGCCGTGCTGGCCGCGCTCGTTCTCATCATCCAGCGCCGGCCGTTTCCCGGCTGGCGTTATCTGCCCTCGCTCGCGGTGGTCGCCGGCGGAGCGATCGTGGGCTTTCCGCTCTTCTCCTCGCTCGCAATGCGACAAGTGCCTTCGGCGCACGGCGCGGTCGTCGGCGGGTTGATTCCGCTGGTCACGGTGGCGGTCGCCACGCTGCGCGGACACGAACGACCGTCACCCGCGTTCTGGTGCGCGGCCGGCGCCGGCAGTTTGGCAGTGGTCCTGTTCGCCCTCTCTGAAAGCGGCTGGACCTTCCGCTCGGCTGATGGACTGCTCCTCCTCGCCGTGGTGCTGTGCGGCTTCGGCTACGCGGAAGGCGGCCGGCTCGCGCGCGAGATCGGCGGCGGCACCGTCATCCTGTGGGGCCTGCTCCTCTCCGTGCCGATGGTGGCGGTACCCGTCGCGCGCGTGCTGCTCCTGCACGGCGCGCATGCCTCGCTCCGCGCGTGGGCGGCGTTCAGCTACACGGGCGTGATCAGCGTGTTCCTGGCCTTCTGGGTCTGGTATCGTGGACTCGCGCTGGGCGGCGTGGCGCGCGTGAGCCAGATCCAGCTGCTGCAGGCGTTCCTCACGCTGGGCTGGGCGTCGCTGCTGCTCGGCGAGCACATCACGCGGCTCACGTTTTTCACCGCAGCGTTCGTCGTCACCACCGTGGCGATCGGACGGCGCACGGCGGTGCGAAGGCAGGTCACGCCGGGAGGGAATCCGGCGTGAAGACGGAAGCAAAGGTGGAGTCGAAGGTGGCCGTCGACCTCCGGGCGACGGTGCTGGAGTCCGCCGTGTTGCAGAGCCTGTCCGGCTCGCTCAACCGCCGCCCGGAGGTCGGCGGCCACCCAACGCGACCGGGAGGTCGCGTCCCCATTCAGTCCAGCCGCCTCACGGCGGCTGCTACATTCTCAATCGGTCCGCTCAATCGAAACGCTTCGTGAGTCCGACTCCTCTCGCTCCGGCTTCCCGCACCGCGCTGATCGTGGCGTTTGCCACGATCTATCTGGTTTGGGGCAGCACGTATCTCGCGATCCGGGTGGCGGTGGAGACGATTCCGCCGTTCCTGATGGCAGGCGTGCGCTTCACCGTGGCGGGCACGCTGCTCCTGACGTTCCTGCGCTGGCGCGGCAATCCATGGCCGACCGCGCGCCAGTGGGGCATCAACGCAATCATCGGCACCTTCCTGCTCCTCGGCGGCAACGGCCTCGTGGTCTGGGCGGAGCAGACGATTCCCTCCGGCATCACGGCGCTGCTGATCGGCGTCGGCCCGCTGTTCATCGTGCTGACCGAATGGGCCTGGCCCGGCGGACAACGGCCCGGGGTGATGACCTTCCTGGCCCTGCTGATTGGGTTCGCCGGCGTGACCTGGCTCGCCGCCCCGTGGGAGGACGCCGGACAGGGCGGATTCAATCCCGCGGGCATGATCGCGATTCTCGTCGCGTGCTGCTCCTGGGGCATCGGCTCGATCTATTCGCGGCACGCGCACCACGGCGCCAACGCCTTCATCGCCTCCGCCCAGCAGATGCTCGGCGGCGGCGCTGCGCTGCTGCTCGTGGCGGCGCTGCATGGCGATTTCCACACCTTCGATTACGCGCACGTCAGCGCCGCTTCGCTGCGGGCATTTTTCTATCTGATCGGCATGGGTTCGCTGGTCGGCTTCTCCACGTTCGTCTGGCTGATGAAGCATGCCGCGCCGGCGCGCGTGGCGACGTACGCGTACGTCAATCCGATCGTCGCCGTCTTCCTCGGCTGGCTGCTCCTCGACGAACCGATCGGCCCGCGCACGCTCGGCGCGTCGGCGGTGATCGTGACCGCAGTCGCGATGATCACCATGCAACAAGGGAAGGCCGCCGCTTCAGTCCCGCCCGCGGAGGCCCGCCCCCCGGCTCCATCAAGCCGCCGCAGCTTTTTTTCGGCGGGCTTGCGCGAGCATATCCGACTGACCAGCTGGGCGGGCATGCCCACCCCCTCATCCCCCCCAAATGACCCGGTGCACCGCGAGAAGTTTCTCCGTTCGCTG
>CALFNJ010000583.1 GCA_937902865.1 uncultured Opitutaceae bacterium | reverse complement strand
GGACGGATCACGGGCGCGCGCGCCAGCGCGACGCGCTGCTGCTGGCCGCCCGAAAGCTGGTTGGGCTTGCGCGCCGCGTATTGCCCCATGCGCACCGACTCCAGCGCCTCGCCCACCCGCTTCGTGATCTCGGCCCGCGGCACTTTCCGCTCCTCGAGGCCGAAGGCGACATTCTCCGCCACGGTCATGTGCGGCCAGAGCGCGTAGCTCTGGAACATCATGCCGGTGTTGCGCTTGTGCGGGGCGAGCCGGGTGACGTCCTCGTTGCCGAACAGGATCTTTCCCTCTTCGGGAATGTAGAAACCCGCCATGCTCCGCAGCAGCGTCGTCTTCCCGCAGCCGCTCGGTCCCAGCAGGAAAAAAAGCTCCCCGGGCTCGATCGTCAGATCCAGATGGTGCAGCGCCGTGACCGTGCCGAACCGCTTCGTCAGTTGTTGGATCCGAATGGAAATCATTGCGGGGGCGAAGTCGTGCGGAAGCAACCGGTGGCACCAGGGTAAGTCAAAAGAATTAACCTCCCCGCGCCGCAGGATGCAGTTGCACGTCCCCCGCTCGCTTTGTTTGGGTAGCGTCCTGCCTCCGCCATGCCCACCGCGAAAAAGCCCGCCGGCGCCACTCACCGCGATCTCGAGAGCGTCCTGATCACCGAAACCGCCATCCGCCGCCGGATCAAAAAGCTCGGGGCCGAGATCATGGCCGCCTACGGCGACGAGCCGATCACCGTCATTTCGATCATCAACGGCGCCATTCTCTTCACCGCCGACCTTCTCCGGCAGATCGATAATCCCATCCGCCTCGATTGCATCCGGATCTCCAGCTACCGCAACGAGACGAAGTCCGTCGGCAAGCCGCAGCTCATCCATTCCCTAACCCTCGACGTCAGCAACCGGCACGTGCTGCTGATCGACGACATCCTCGACACCGGCAAGACGCTCTCCCTCGTCGCCGAGCTCATCCGCCGACTCAATCCGACCAGCCTCCGGGTCTGCGTGCTGCTCGACAAGCGCGGACGCCGTGAAGTCCCGTTCGAGGCGGATTTCGTCGGCTTCAAGATCCCCGACCGCTTCGTCGTCGGCTACGGCCTCGATTTCGCCGAACGCTACCGCAACCTGCCCTGCATCGGCGTCCTCAAGCCGCACCTCCAGAATCCGCCCGAGTGGGCGTGAGCGGTCTCAGCGTTTCGCCAGAACGGAAACGAAACGGCGGCGCCAGCCGAGCAACGCGACCATCCCGAGACCGGCGCCCAGCAGCAGGAAACTGCCCGGCTCGGGAATCAGCGTGGCGCGAAACGCCAGGTCCGATCCCGGACCATTCCAATTCTGTGTCCAGGCCGTGGTCGTCCAGCTCGCCGAGGTCGTCTGATTGGTGAACACGTACAAGCCGTTGGCGTACGGGTTGGAGACATTGAAGCCGAAGCTGCCGCTGCCCGGCGCGGAGCTGGTCAGCCCGGTCGAGCTCGCAAACAGCACATACTGCGTTCCCGCCTGCAGGTTCAGGCTGCCGGTGTTGAAGGTGATCGCCTCGAAATTGCCCGAGCCGGTCGTGTTGGTCGGCGCGCTGGTGAACAGGGCCGGCCCAGTCGCCTCCGCCCCATCCCACGCATAGACGTAACCGGCGAACGTCACCGAAGAGGGCAATTTGATTTCGAAGGTGAAACTGGTCAGCACCGTCTGAAACGTCGGGATCGTGATCGTCTGCCCATAGGTCTGGGTCGTGCTCGACGGATCGGTGAAACTTAAGACCT
>CALFNJ010000582.1 GCA_937902865.1 uncultured Opitutaceae bacterium | reverse complement strand
CCTCTTCGCGGTCTTCCTGGTCAATCCGGCGCCGATCTGCGTGCTGGACGAGGTCGACGCGCCGCTGGACGACGCCAATGTCGAGCGATTCTGCGACCTGGTCGACGAGCTCGCCCGCGAGACCGGCACCCGGTTCCTGGTGATCACCCACCACCGCCTCACCATGGCCCGGATGGACCGCCTGTTCGGCGTCACCATGGCCGAGCGCGGGGTTTCGCAATTGGTCTCGGTGGACCTCCAGGAAGTCGCCCGTCTCAAGGCCGCGTCCTAGCCTATTTTCGAGGCTTTTTCCGAGCCCGATCAGCACGTTAGTCCGGGGCGAATCAAACTTGACGCGATAGTGTGCATTACCTATGTTGCGCGCGCTCGCGGCGGGGGCGTCTCACGCGACAATCGGTTCGTTGCGTCTGGTCGGTGCTCGGGGAAACTACGCTCGAGGAACAAGGGATGGCCGAGGACGACCCGGGTGACCTGAACGCACTCGACGCGCAGCTCAAGGCAGCGCGAGAGCGCAGTCCGGAACCGGAGTCGCGATCGGGCCCGACCGGCGACAGGGCCGGGATGGCGGAAGGCATGCGGCTCAGCGCGGAGCTGCTGGCCGGTGTCCTGGTGGGGTTGGGTATCGGCTGGGCCCTGGATCGCTGGCTCGGCACCGGACCGTGGCTCCTGCTGGTGTTTCTCCTGCTTGGCACGGCGGCGGGGATCCTCACTGTGATCCGCTCCGGGAACAAGCCGGACAAAAAATGAGACTGAGGCCGCCACGAGACGGGGGCGGAATGAAACGGGATAACGGACGTGGCGGCAGAAAATCCACTCGAGCAATTTGCGGTCAAGAAGATCATCCCGCTGAACATCGGCGGGCTTGACGTCTCCTTCACCAACGCCTCGCTGTTCATGGTGATCGCCGTCGTGCTGATCACCCTCTTCATGGTCGCCGCGATGCGGCCCAAGGCGATCGTCCCCGGCCGCTTCCAGGGCGCGGCGGAGATGTTCTACGAGTTCATCGACAACATGCTGGTGGAAAACATCGGCAACGAAGGGCGCCGCTACTTCCCCTTCGTGTTCTCGATCTTCATGTTCGTGTTCTTCTGCAACCTGCTCGGCCTGCTGCCGATCGGCCTCGCCGAGGGCGGCTTCACCGTCACCAGCCAGATCGTCGTCACCTTCGCGCTGGCGCTGATGGTGTTCGTGATCGTGACGGTGATCGGCTTCATGCGCC
>CALFNJ010000581.1 GCA_937902865.1 uncultured Opitutaceae bacterium | reverse complement strand
GCCTCCAGGACTTCACCGTTGCAGGTGCAGAGGGCCTTCCCTTCCTTCACCGTCACGACGATTTCGTTCCAGTCCTGCGGCTTGTACTTCTTCAGCTCCTTGTAGGGGCCGGCGACCAGGTAGTCGCGGCACTGCAGCTGCGGCTTGCGGATGAAGATGCCGCTGTCGGCGTTCACCTCGGCGCGAAACTCCAGCTTGAGAATGAAATCCTTGGGGAACTCACGCGTCGTCCACAGCTGCGAGATCTGCCGCGGCGTATGCGGATGGACGGTTAGCACGCCGTTCTCCGCCGAGTAGCGCGCGTCGGAGCTCTGCGTCTTGCCGTCGAACGCCTCGCCGCCCGGATACTTCCAGCCGGTGAGATCCTTGCCGTTGAAGAGACTGACAAAGCCCGGCTCGGGCTTGAAATCGGCGCCGAAAGCCGCGGAGGCCAGCGCCGCGGTCGCAAAGAGGCACGCGCAAAGGGGGAGACGGAAACGCAGGGGAAGCATGATTTCTGGGGTTGGGATTTGGGGTAAGAAAGAAAGCAGACAGGACGACGGAAACGCGGAGCCGAAGACTCGCTCAACCGTCAAAGGCCGGCAGCCAGCCGTGCGAGCGCATCCACTCCTCGCAGCGCTTCGGCCATTCGGAAGTCTGGCCGAGATCCTTGCGCAGTCCGAAGCCGTGCGGTCCCTTTTCGTAGAGGTGCATCTCGACCGGCACGCGTGCCTTGTGGAGCGCCTCGTAGAACTGGATGCTGTTGAAATCGCTCACCGCCCGATCCTCCTCCGTGTGCACGATGAAGACCGGGGGGCAGTCCTTCGTCACCTGCAGCTCGGGCGAGAGATGATCCAACAGTTCCGGCGAGGGATTTGCGCCGAGCAGCGACTTGCGCGAGCCCTGGTGCACGTAGGGCTCCTTCATGCTGACGACGGCGTACAGGAGCACCGCGAAATCGGGACGGGCGCTGACCTTGTCGAGTTCGGCGCCGGTCTTGCCCTCGGGCGCATCGTATAATGTCGCCGCGCAGGCCGCGAGGTGTCCGCCGGCCGACGCACCCAGCACGCCGATCTGCTCCGGATTGACGCCGTAGTCCTTCGCGTTCGCGCGCACCAGTCGGATGGCGCGCAGCACGTCGCGCAGCGGCGCCGGATGACCGTACTCCACGAGCCGGTAGCGCAAAACAAACGCGGTCACACCGATCGAATTCGCCCATTTCGCCACGGCGTTGCCCTCGTTTTCAAGCGAGAGATGGTCATAACCGCCGCCTGGGCAAATGATGACCGCCGCGCTGTTGCGCTTCGGCAGATTGACCGGGAAGAACGTCAGCGTCGGCGTGTTCACGCTGTAGGCCCGGCCGTTGTCCACCCGCTCGGGAGGAATATCCGCCTTCTTGTCCGGAATTCCTTCCGGCCAGATCTCGATGACCTTCGGCGCCGGAGCGGCTGGCTCGGCGGCGGAAGCGAGGGAAACAAAGGAGACGGCGGCGAGCGCGGCGGCCACACCGCAGAACAAACGAGCGAGTGGAATCATGGGGGCGGACGAAAGGGGGCCCAAGAACAAGGAGGGTTCGCCGCGGAAGGCAAGGCTCCGGGAAGTCGGGGGACGCCGGAAATTTGATCGAAGGTAGGGACGGGCGGCCCGCCCGTCCGGTTGGATTCGGCCAACCTCCGCGCGCCGATCAAACTCGATCCGTTTTTTAACAGGAGGAATACCGAGTGGGATCCGAGATTCGGAATCCGATCTCGGTTCGTCCTCGGTATTCCTCCTGTTAAAAAACAGGTCGAAAGGTCCTGGCAAAACCAAGCGGACCCGCGGGCCGCGCGTCCCTACCTCCTCTACCTACCCTACCCTCGGACCTTCGGCGCGGCCGGGCCGGCCTGCTTTGACCAGTTGGCCAGCGCCACTCCGGTCAGCGAGCGCGGCTCCTGCTCGATGTCTTGGCGCGGTCCGGCGAAAAGAATCTCGCCGCCTTCGCGGCCGCCGCCGGGGCCGAGGTCGATCAACCAGTCGGCCAGGTTGATCACGTCGAGGTTGTGCTCGATGACGATCACCGTGTTGCCCTGGTCGCGCAGCTTGAAGAGCAGGTCCATCAGCTTCTGGATGTCGACCCAGTGCAGGCCCGTCGTCGGCTCGTCGAGGATGTAGAGCGTCGAGCCCTGCTGGCGCTTGCTCAGCTCGAGCGAGAG
>CALFNJ010000580.1 GCA_937902865.1 uncultured Opitutaceae bacterium | reverse complement strand
TTCGCCCACTGCTGGGCGAAAAAGATCACGCCGTCCTCCACGTAGATCTGCGGGGCGACAAAGAGGCTCGGCCGGCGGAAATAGGTGATGCTGAGCGCGGCGTACGCCAGAACCACCAACTCGAGCCAACGCGCCGGTGGCGCGGCTGATGGAGGCATGAGGCTGGAGGCGGAAGGGCCAAGGCCGAAGGCGGTTGCGGTGGTGCGCTGGCGGTAAACCTTGAAAGCAAGGAATGCGCCGATGACCGCCAGCAGCAGGGCCCCCACGCGCTCCCGGAGTCTTGGCGTCTCCTGCAGGCGACGGGCGGCGGCGGAGTCATCGGGCAGACTGACAGGATGACGCAGCTTCAGGTAGGTGGTGGTGTCGAAGGATTTCGGCGGCGGAACGATCGTCACGACGCCGTTCTCGCGCGTGAGCTGTGCGATCTGCTGGCCCGCGGTAAAATCGTCCGCGGAGAAACGGTGCAGCACCCTGCCCTCCTCGTCCTCGAGGCGCGCGTCTTTCCAGGAAGAGGTGAAATCATTGTCCGTCGGGTCGAAACGGAGACCGTGAAGCTCTCCCACCGGGAGGCTGAACTTGAATTCGGTCCAGTTGCCTCGCGAGGAGTCGAGCGGCTGGGTCGAAGACTGATCGGGATAGATGCCGTTCCCGAAGTCGAAGAACACCTGGGCGGTGCCAGGCGCGGTCGTGCGTCCGGAGACGACGAAAAAATTCGGCCGCCGAAAACCTTCGGGGATGATCGGCGGAAATAACGCGCTGAGGAGATTAAGAGCGAGTCCGAGCGCGACGACGACGAGCAACGCGAACGAAGTGCGCCCGGACCGACTGTCGTTGGGTGCGGAAGGCGTCATCATCCAGGTGACTCTTCAGGCCGATCAATCCGGTCAGGATTGGACCTGGCCCGATCCGGTTTCGGCGGGCTGCCGCAGGAATTCCTCGATCCGTGCGAGCGCCTTCGGTCCGGCGTCGTCGAGGACATAGTGGCCGGCCTGCGCCATGGGATAGAGCTCGGCCTTCGGGAAAATCTTCAGCCACCGATTGAGGAAGTAGTAGTTGAAGCAGAAATCCCGGCCGCCCCAGACGATGCGGATCGGATGCGCGGCGAGGACATCGAGGTTGTTCTCGATTTCCGTGAGGGTCACCCAGCTCGGATGCGACGGGCGGCGGGGAATGTCCTGAACGAACGCATTGACCGCCACGCGATGGGCCCAGGAATCGTAGGGAAAAAGATAGGCGCGCTTCTCCGGCGACGTGAGCTTGCGCAGGTGCATCGACATCCACGTGGCGGGACCGGCGAAGCCGTTCAGGCCGCGGATGAGCAGCGGCCCGAGTCCGGGGATGCGGCACGCGAGGATGCGCAGCGGAATCTTCGGCGTGCGGAAGGCGGCGGTGTTGAGGATCACGATCCGGCCGATCAGCTCCGGATGCCGCGTGGCGAAGCCGCAGCCGATCGCCCCACCCCAGTCGTGCACGACGAGATGAATGCGGCGCAGGCCGAGTGAGGCGACCAGCGCCTCGATGTCGGCGATGCGCGTCGCGAGCGTGTAGTCGTAGCCGGGCGGCTTGTCGGACAGGCCCATGCCGATGTGGTCGGGCACGATGCAGCGGAAGCTTGGTGAGAGCAGCCGGACGAGGTCGCGGTAGAAGAACGACCACGTCGGATTGCCGTGAAGCATGAGGACCGCCTCGTCGCTCCGCGGGCCCTCGTCGAGGTAGCTCATGCGCGCGCCGCCGGGCGTCGTGAACGAGTGCGACGTGAACGGATAGAGCTGGGCGAGCCAGCCGGGAATGGACGACGTCACCATTCGAGCGCGAGCATCAGGCAGTTGAGTCCGCTGCCGATGCCGAGCAGGCCGACGCGATCGCCCTCCCGCACGGCGCCGGCGTCGATCGCGGCGGACAGGGCGGACGGCAGCGCCACCGAGCCGGTGTTGCCAAGGGTTTTGAAGGTCGAGAAGTCCTTGGCGAGATCGAGTCCGAGCGTCTCGTAAAGCTTCCGACGATGCACGCTGCCGACCTGGTGGCAGACATAGCGCGAAAAGGATTTCTCGGGCCAGCCGGCGGGACCGGTGACGATAATGGCGCAGCGAAGGGGGCTGGGTG
>CALFNJ010000579.1 GCA_937902865.1 uncultured Opitutaceae bacterium | reverse complement strand
ATGACGAGCCCGGTCCTGCGCGTCCCGATCTCGGCCGGCCCGATGGCGAGCGGCGCTCGGTGATGGCCTATCCGGACCCGATCCTCGACGCGTCAGGGCAGTGCATCGGCGCGATCAATGTCGTGATGGATATCACCGAAGAGCGCACCGCCCGGGAGAAGGTGGCGAAGGCCGCCGACCATCTGAACCTCGCGATCGCCTCCGCCAAGCTCGGCGACTGGAGCTGGGACGCGGCGTCGGACATCATCACGCTTTCGCCGCGCACCGCGGAAATCTATGGCGTGCCGGTCGAGGCGACGCTGACGCGTTCCGGCATGCGAGCCATCCTGCATCAGGAGGATCAGGAGCGGGCGCGGCACGCGCTGCAGCACGCGATCGAGACCCACACCGACTACGACATCGAATACCGCGTCAACGCGAACGGCGAGCAGCAGCGCTGGGTGGCGGCGAAGGGCCGCTCCTTCTACGCCGGTGACGGACGCCTCCTGGGCATGGTCGGCGTGGTTCAGGACATCACCGAGCGCAAGCAGGCGGAGATCGAGCTGAAGCGAGCGCGCGACGAGGCCCTGGCGGCGTCGCAGGCGAAGGACGAATTCCTGGCGGCGCTCTCGCACGAGTTGCGCACGCCGCTCAATCCGGTGCTCCTGCTCGCGAGCAGCGCGGCGGGCAATCCGGAGCTCCCGCCGCCGATCCGCGCGGATTTCAATCTCATCCACAAGAACGTCGCCCTCGAGGCGCGGCTGATCGACGACCTCCTCGACCTGACCCGCATCACCCACGGCAAGCTGAAGCTCGAGCAGCAGGGCTGCGACCTGCACTCCGTCCTGCGCGATGCGCTCACGCACGTGCAGCCGGAGATGGCCGAGAAGCGGCTGAAGCTCGACATGGGCCTCAACGCGAAGCGCAGCACGGTGCTCGGTGACTCGGTCCGGCTGCAGCAGGTGTTCTGGAACATCCTGAAGAACGCGGTGAAGTTCACCCCCGAGGGTGGCCGGATCGCGGTGGAGACGAGCGTAACGCCGGGCGGCGACATGGCGGCGGTGCGGATCACCGACTCCGGCATCGGCATGACGCCGGCGGAAATCGGCCGCATCTTCATGGCCTTCACGCAAGGCGACCATGCCGGCGCGAGCAAGACGTCGCACCGTTTCGGCGGATTGGGTCTGGGCCTGGCGATCACGAAGATGCTCGTCGAGATGCACGGCGGCAAAGTCTCGGCTGCCAGCCCCGGCCGCGAGCAGGGCTCGAGCTTCACGATCGAGCTGCCGCTTTATCGCGGCGCGAAGGACCTTCCGCCCTCGGCAAAAAAGGATTCCAGCCCGCCGGTGGTTTCCTCCGCGCCCACGGCCACGTCGGCGCGTCCGTCTGCCGGAGCGAACGGAACCGAGCGCGTGCGCGTCCTGCTGGTGGAGGATCACACGGCCACCCGACTCACGCTCACGCAGTTGCTGCGGCACTGCCGGTACGACGTCACGTCCGCGGCGTCGGCCGGCGAGGCGTTGCGCCATGCGCAGGAGCGGGAGTTCGATCTCGTGATTTCCGATGTGGGCCTGCCGGATCGCAATGGGTACGAGCTGATGGGCGACCTGCGCCGCATCAATCCGCAGCTCGGCGGCATCGCGCTGAGCGGCTACGGCATGGAGGAGGACATCGCCCGTTCCCAGACGGCGGGCTTCGCGGTCCATCTCGTCAAGCCGGTCACCATGGCGCGCCTCGAGGAGGCGATCGTCCGGCTCCTCCCGGCCTCCGCCGACTCCAAAACCTCGGGCGCGACCACCTGAGCCCTTTCTCCCGGCGATTCCGTTCCTCCGCGATTCAATCCTTTCCCTCATCCCTCATGAGACACAATCGGCTCTTTCTGGTGAAAATGTCTCCCGTGGCGCGTCCGGTGACCCTGGCCGCCGCCGCCGCCGCGTTCCCCGGCGCACGCATCCTTGAAGTCGCGACCGTCGACGAGGCGGCGCAGCATCCTGCCTCCCGGCAGCCGGATCTGATGGTGCTGGCCGACCCCGACGAGATCGCCGCCGCCCGGGCGGTGCAGGCTGCCGACAGCGGCGGATTGCCGCGCTGGGCCGTGGTGATTCTCGGCGACAGCGTTCCTGA
>CALFNJ010000578.1 GCA_937902865.1 uncultured Opitutaceae bacterium | reverse complement strand
AGAACGAGCAGTGGAAGATCGACGGCCTGCGCCATCTCTTCACGCCGATCCTCGGCTACCGTTACATCCCGGAAGGCAACCAGGGCCGCGACCACATCCCCCAGATCGACCGGGACGTCTTCGACACCTACCTCCCGCCGCTCGGCCTGGATGTGACCCGTAACATCGACGATCTGCATGCGCAGAACGTGCTGCGCGTCGGTTTCGACAACACGCTCCAGACCCGCGATCCGGCCTACGGCTCGCGCGACCTGCTCACATTCAATGCGGCCGCGGATTTCCGCTTCCACCGCGAGTTGGGAGACCGTGACGTTTCCGCCGTGCACACCGAGCTGGCGCTGATGCCGGTCACGTGGCTCCGCTTCGATCTCTACGAGAGCTTCACGCCGCAGAACTTCACGCTGCAGGAGCAGCATTCGGCGCTGACCCTCCATGACGGCGATGCGTGGACCCTGCGCTTCGGCAACCATTACCTGCGGCAGGACACCGAGGAATACGCCGTCGAAGGCACGGTGCGGCTCAACGAAGCCTACGAAGCGATCGGCCGGCTGCAGTACGACGCCCGCCGCCGTCGCTTCGTCGAGCAGGCGATCGGACTCCGCCAGAATCTCGGCAACACCTGGCGCCTCGACTACACCGTCACGATCTACGACGGCCCGCGCCGCGAAGGCCATTTCGGCTTCAACGTGCAGATCGAAACGATCGGCTTCTGAACCGAGCCACCTCGGATTTCACCACAGAGGCACAGAGACACCGAGCCGGATCCGAGCGTCAAAGGATCGTTCTCCGTGCCTCTGTGCCTCCGTGGTGAAATCCGAGTCCGGGGCGATCTATTGTATTTATGAGCTTAACCGGCAGCCAGCAGCAGACGTTCCTCCGCCTGCTTTCCGAACTCCGACCGCACTGGCGGCGGGAGACGGGCTTGCCGGCGCGGATTCAGACGCTGCTTTCCGGAAACCGCGCTTTCGGTTCGCGCGACCGGCGGCTCTACCGCGAGCTGATCTACACCACGTTGCGCTACCTGTCGTGGATCGAGCCGCTGCTCGACCCCGAGCCGGAAAAAGCCGCCGCGGTCACGGCCTGGCTCGCCGCCGACGCGCCGGCCACGCAGGCGTTTCGCGCCGCGGCGACGACGGGCTGGCCGCCCTGCCCCAGCCGGCTCGCGGAAAAAGCCGCGCTGCTGGGCGACCGGATTGCGCCGGGGCACACGTTTGGACTGCCGTTGCCTGACTGGTTTCGCGCGCACTGCCCGGAAGCCTTCGGCCCCGCCGAAGCGGACGCCCTGCTCGCCCGCGCGTCGCTTTGGGTGCGGCTGCAGCGCGGTGACGCCCATCAACTCTCCGCAACGTTCACCGCCGCCGGCTGGACCTGGCAGCGCAGCGAGGTCCTTCCCTCCGCGTTCCGACTGCCCGCGGAGGCCGAGGTCGCGAAGAGCGAAGCCTATCGCGACGGCGAGATCGAAATCCAGGATCTCGGCTCCCAGCTCATCCTCGCCTCGCCCGGCCTCGAGACCGGCGCCTCCTGGCTCGACGCCTGCGCCGGCGCGGGCGGCAAGACGCTCCAGCTCGCCCAACTGCTCGGTCCCGCGGGCCACGTTGACGCCCACGATATCCGCTCCGACGCGCTCGCAGAATTGCGGCTGCGTGCCCAGCGGGCCGGCCTGAAAAATGTCTCCACGTTGTCTGCCCCGCCCGACCGCAACTATGACGGCGTGCTGGTCGATGCGCCCTGCAGCGGCACCGGCACCTGGCGACGGTCGCCGCATTTGAAGTGGACCACCTCGCCCGCGCAGATCGAGGCCTTCGCCGCCCGCCAGCGTGCGTTGCTGCAGGACTTCAGCCGCCGAGTCCGTCCGGGCGGCCGGCTGGTCTATGCGACCTGCTCCCTGAGCCGCCGGGAAAACGCCGAGGTCGTC
>CALFNJ010000577.1 GCA_937902865.1 uncultured Opitutaceae bacterium | reverse complement strand
GGATCGGATCAGGCGGTCAGGTTGTCGACGTCCTTGAGGGCGCGGCGGACGTCCCAATAGGTGATCTCGTCGGCCTCGCGCACGAACGCGGACAGCAGTGCCTTGTCGCAGAGATTGTTGACCATGCGCGGAATCCCGCCGCTGCCGCGATGGATGGCGCGCAGCGCCCACTTGGTGAAGGTCGGCCAGCCGTTGCTGCCGGCGAGGGTGAGGCGATGCTGGATGTAGTGATTGACGTCAGCCTGCGAAAGCGGGTGGAGCTCGTAATGGACGAGGATGCGCTGGCGGAGCTGGCGCAGGTCGTCGCGGGCGAGGACCTCCTTCAACTCGGGCTGGCCCATGAGAACGATCTGCAGGAGCTTCTGCTTGTCGGTCTCGAGATTTGAAAGGAGCCGGATCTGCTCGAGAACCTCGACCTTGAGATTCTGCGCCTCGTCGATGATCAGCACGATATCGCGGCCGCGCTCGATGCGCTCGAGCAGCACGCGGTTCATCTGCGCGACGAGATCCACCTGGCTGCGGGCGAGCTTGGTCTCGCCGAGGTCGGTGAGAATGGCCTTGAGCATCTGGGTCTCGCTGACCCGCGGGTTCAGGATCAGGGCGGTGTCGTAGCGCGTGGAATCGAGCTCGCTGAGGAAACGCCGGCAGAGCGTGGTCTTGCCGCAGCCCACCTCGCCGATCAGCACGATGAAGCCTTTCTTCTCCTGAACGCCGAATTTCAGGTGCTGGAGGGCGTCCTGATGGGTCGGGCTCAGATAGAGAAATTTCGGGTCCGGGGTGATGTTGAACGGCATCTCCTTGAACCCGTAGAAACGCTGATACATGCGGCCCACGACGTAGCCGGAGCCCTGGAAAAAGGCACGCTTAAATCAGGAGACGGGGGACGGGAGGCAGGAGGCAGGGGCGGCGGATTTTGCGCGGGCGGGGAGCGCACAGGCGGCGAGGGAAAGATGTTGGATGGGTTGAGTTTATCCGCGCGCCCTGCGCGGCCGCGCGGGCCACCGGCCTGATCAATCGAGACCTGACGGCGTGCGTTTTAAATCTCCTTTACTCCCGGCACCGCGACCGTGTTGCTTGGTCCGTTTCCATCGTGAATCTGCGACGCTTCATCGTTGGCCTGTACTTCCTGGTTTTCGTGGGCCTGAGCCTGACGTCGGCGGCGTTTTTCTGGCAGACGCGGGCGGAGTACAACCGCTTCCGGCGCATCGAGGCCGACAACCAGCGGCGCCTGACGGAGGCGGAGGCGAAATTGCGCGAGCAGGAGCGGATTTTGGAGCGGCTGCGGACGGATCCGAAATACGTGGAGGACATCATCCGCGAGCAGCTCGGCTACGCGAAGCCGGACGAGGGGATCTTTCGGTTTGAGAACTGAGCGATCGCGGCGGAAGGAAACGTCGGTTTCCCATCTTCGGAATTTTTCACCACAGAGACACAGAGGCACGGAGAATACCGCTCCAACGGATGGCTTGATCTCCGTGCCTCCGTGTCTCTGTGGTGAAATTCCGGAAATGGATCGCCGCTCAAGATGACGGACACGTAACGTTGGGGAACTTTGAGATTCGGCGCGCCACCAAGCGCGTTCCTCTTTTTGAGAAAACATTTTGGCCCATGCCCAGTCACCCGCTCATCGACCAATTCAATCGCGCCGGCCAGGCGCAAGTCTTCGCCTTCTTCGATCGCCTCGCGCCGGCGGAACAGAAGCGCCTGCTCGAGGAAGCAGGGGAAATCGATCTCGCGGAGATCGAGCGTCTGAACCGCACGCTGGTGCTGGACCGCGCGGCGGCCGCGGTGAATCTCGACGGCCTTGCTCCTGCGCCGTACGAGCCGCTGCCGGAAAAGGGCGGCCGGGCGGAAGACTGGGCCAAGGCCCGGGCCGCCGGTGAAGAGGCGCTGCGCGCCGGGCAGGTGGCCGCATTTACCGTGGCGGGAGGGCAGGGCACACGGCTCGGTTACGACGGACCGAAGGGGACATTCCGGGTGACGCCGGTGAAACAGAAACCGCTTTTCCAGGTGTTCGCGGAGAAGATCATGGCGGCGGGTCGGCGTTACGGGCGGCCGCTGCACTGGTTCATCATGACCAGCCATCAGAATCACGCGGCGACCGAGGCGTTTTTCGCGGAGAACCGGTACTTCGGACTCGATCAATCACGCGTGCACTTCTTCCGCCAGGGTCGCATGCCGGCAGTGGATTTCTCGGGCAAGATCCTGCTCGAGACGCCATCGTCGCTGGCCCTGTCGCCCGATGGCCATGGTGGCTCGCTGCGCGCGCTGGACCGGAGCGGCTCGCTCGACCTGATGCGCGGCGAAGGCATCGACACGCTCAGTTATTTCCAGGTCGATAATCCGCTGGTGCGATGCATCGATCCGGCCTTCATCGGGTGGCACCGGCTGCGGCAGTCGGAGATGTCGAGCAAGATTCTGTCGACGAGATATCCCGAGGAAAAGGTTGGTCATTTCTGTCTCCAGAACGGCCGGCTCGTGGTGATCGAGTACTCTGATTTGCCGGCGGCGATGCAGCGCGAGACCGATGCGACAGGAAAGCTCCGCTATCTCGCGGGCAGCATCGCGATTCACGTGCTCGACCGGGAGTTTGTCCGGAAAATGGCGCGCGCGGACGGAGCTGGCGGCGGCCTGCCGTTTCATCGGGCGGACAAGAAAATCGCGACGATCGACGCGGCGGGAAATCCGGTGAAGCCCGCGAAGCCCAACGGCGTGAAGTTCGAGATGTTCGTCTTCGACGCGCTGCCCTCGGCGAAGAACCCCGTGGTGATCGAGACGGCGCGGGCGGACGACTTTTCCCCGGTAAAGAATGCGGAAGGCGCGGATTCGCCGCAGACCTGCCGGGACGACCAGCTCCGCCAGTTCGCCCGCTGGTTCCGCGCCGCAGGCGCGCCGCTGGCGACGGACGCGAGCGGCCGGCCGGAGCGAACCGTGGAAGTTTCGCCGCTGTTTGGCGTCGACGAGGCGTCGTTTGCCGAATCCTGGCGCAAGCTCGCCGCGCCGCCGGCGGTGACGGATGGACTCTATT
>CALFNJ010000576.1 GCA_937902865.1 uncultured Opitutaceae bacterium | reverse complement strand
GGCTGACGACGGACATCGACTCGCTGCTGCGCGAGGCGGGCGACCACCAGATCGCGCTGCTGCGGGATGGCACGATCGTCGTGGCCTCATGGTCGGGCCCGATCGCTTTTCTCCGGCCCGACGGCCGGCTCCTGCACTGGCTGGAAAGCGATGCCGTGGGCCGGCCTCTCGCGCGCGCCCGCGGCATCGTGCAGGATCGGCGCGGGGATGTCTGGGTGACGCACGCCAACGGCATCGTGCGCATCCCGTGGCCGGCGCCGCTCACGGTTTTCGATTTCGCCAGCG
Organism: uncultured Opitutaceae bacterium; assembly: GCA_937902865.1. Taxonomy (GTDB): domain Bacteria; phylum Verrucomicrobiota; class Verrucomicrobiia; order Opitutales; family Opitutaceae; genus CAIUWA01. The sequence continues at coordinate 3,024 of CALFNJ010000576.1, read as the reverse complement.
GCCTGCCCCGGTCCACCCTCAAGGGACTGCAGCGGCTCAACGGCCGCCTCTACGCCGCCACCAGTGACGGGCTCTTCGTCCTCGAGCCGGCGGTGTCCGCGCCGCACTGGCAGCCCGCCCGTTTTTCCCCCGTCCCCGGCAGTGAGGAGCAAGTCTGGGACTTCGTCCCGATCGGAGCGGACTCGTTCGTGCTGACCGGGCCCAGCGTGCGCATCGTGCAGCCCGGGCGGACACCGGTGCGGTTGAGCGCGCCCACCTTTTCGCTCAGCGTCCTGGTCCCGCCCGGCCGCGACGATCTCGCGGTGATCGGCGTGGCGAACGGCCTGCAGGTGCTGCGCCACACCGGGAACGACTGGCGGCTGGAGCCGCTGCCCGGTAGTCCGACCGCGGCAATGGATCGCTTGCGCATCGATGCGAACGACGCGCTCTGGATCGGTTCGACGAATAATGGCTACTATCGTCTCCCCGCGCTTTCGGCCGTGCTCGCCGGCACCACGCCAGCCGTATTCGAGCACTATTCGGGCGGACACGGCGAGACCCCGGCCGAATTCAACGGTTATCCCCGCCACGGGATCATCAATGGCGCGGTGCACGTCCACGAAGGCGATTCGATCTACGCATTCGATTCGGCCGCGCGGCGCTTTGTCCGCCGTTTCCAACTGCCGAGAGAGCCCGGCGCCCCCGCGCCCGAAATCCTGCAGATGTCCTCCTATGGCAACAGCATCTGGCTGCAGGCGCGGCTCCCGGATGCGCGCGAGGGCTCCCGCAATCGGCATGAGATCTGGCGCCCGACCGGCGGCGCGCTGGTTCTTCCGCGCGCGGCCGCCCAAAGCACCGGCTCCGCGCAGGCTTTTCTCGAGGACGTCACGCCGGGCGGCTCGGTCGATTGGATCGCGGGCGACGAAGGCATCGTCCGCGTCGAACTGCCCGCCGCCGCGGTCAAGCCGATGGACTTCAAGGTGGTCGTGCGCCGGGTGCTCAATCGCAACGGGATCGCCCAGCCCTGGCCACCGCTCGCGCCGCTGCAGTTCGCCGACGACGATGCGCTGACGGTCGAATTTTCCACCGACCGGATCGACGACCGCGAAACGCGGTTCCAAACGAAACTGGAGGGGCGGGACTCCGACTGGTCGCCGCCGGCGCGCCACGGCACCTTCAACGCCGCCGGCATGCGGCCGGGACGCTATCTGCTCCGGATCCGCGCCACCGACTCCGAAAACAGGCCAAGCGCGCCCGCGGAAATCGCGTGGGTGGTGCTGCCGCCCTGGTGGCAGACCTGGTGGGCGCTGGCGGGTGATGCGGTGGCCGGGCTCGGACTGGTGGCGGGCGGCGTGCGTTGGCGCCTGCGGGCCGTGCAGCGGCGCAACGAGGAACTGGAAAAGCTCATCGCCACCCGCACGCACGAGCTGAGCGACGCGAAGGTCGCCGCCGAAAGCGCGAACCACGCGAAGAGCGCGTTCCTCGCCAACATGAGCCACGAACTGCGCACGCCGCTCAACGCCATCCTCGGCTACGCCCAGATTCTGCGCAAAGAGGACGGGCTCTCCGAGAAGGGCCGGCGCCAGCTCGGCATCGTCGGCCGCAACGGCGAGCACCTGCTGCAGATGATCAACGAGGTGCTCGACCTCGCGAAGATCGAAGCCGGCAAGATGACCGCGCAAGCCGTGACGTTTCCGCTCACCCGCGTGGTGAAAACCGCCGCCGATCTTTTCGAACAGCGCGCGGCGGATAAAGGGCTGGCGTTTCGCCTCGAACTCGGCGCGGGCCTGCCGAAGCACGTCTCGACCGACGAGCAGAAGCTGCGGCAAGTGCTTTTCAACCTGCTGGGCAACGCCGTGAAGTTCACCGAGGCCGGTGAAGTGGTGCTCGCCGTGACGCGAGTTGCCCGCGGCGGCTCAAAGCCGGAGGCGGAAGCAACCGCGACCGCGCCCGACCGCCTCGCCGTGCCGCCGGTTGCGAGTGGAATCCGTTTCGAAGTGCGCGATACCGGCGTCGGCATCGCGCCGGACCAGTTGCGCGCGATCTTCGAGCCGTTTCACCAAGCCACGCCCGCCGCGGCCACGCAGGGCACCGGCCTCGGGCTGCCGATTTCGCAGCGCATCGTCGAGTTGCTGGGCGGCACTCTCCACGTCGAGAGCCCTTCGACTCCGCTCAGGACAGGCCCCGCGACTTCGCCCCCGCCAGGCGCGGGCGGACCCGGTTCCCGTTTCTGGTTCGACCTCGCGCTGTCCGAGGCCGCGGCGCCCGCCGCACCGCCGGCTACTTTGCGCACCGTCGTCGGCTATCGCGGCGCGCGTCGTCGCCTGCTCGTCGTCGACGACGAGCCGACCAACCGGGCGGTGCTGCGCGATCTGCTCGAGCCTTTGGGCTTCGTCATCGAGGAGGCCGGCGACGGCGCCGCGTGTCTCGCGAGCTTCGCGCGGCAGCCCTGCGATCTCCTCCTGCTCGACCTGCGCATGCCCGTGCTCGGCGGGCTCGACACCGTGCCGCGCCTCCGCGCCCTGCCCCACGGTCGCACGCTGCCGATCATCGCGGTCTCGGCCAGCGTGCTTGGTTTCAACCAAGGCACCGCGCTCACCGCCGGCTGCGACGATTTCCTCGCCAAGCCCGTGCAGGAAAAGGAACTGCTCGCCGCCCTCGATCGCGCGTTGCGCCTCGAATGGATCTGGCGCGAGACCGCCGCGCCCTTCGAGCCGGCGGCGCCGCTCGCGGCGCACGATGCGCTGCCCGACGCCGCCACCCTCGATGCCTTGCTCGCGCTCGCGCGCGGCGGCGACGTGGATGCGTTGCGCGAACAGCTCGCCGCGCTCCTGGCCCGCGGCGGGGCCGGCGCGCCGTTTCTCCGCGAGATCGACGCGCTCGCCGCCGGCTTCAAGACCGCCGGCATCCGGCAAAAACTTACCGACGCCCGCCAACGCTCTTCCTCCTCGTGACCGCCTCCCTCCGCCGCATCCTCGTGATCGACGACGTCCCCGACAACGTCGCCGTGCTCTTCGGCTTTCTCCGCAGCCACGGCTTCAAGGT
>CALFNJ010000575.1 GCA_937902865.1 uncultured Opitutaceae bacterium | reverse complement strand
GTAGTCGCGCGCGGCCCGCAGATCGGCGTGCGCCTTGAGCGCCGTTTCGGCGAGGGCGAGCACCTTCTGCGGATCGAAGGGCTTCATCAGGTAATCGAACGCGCCGTATTTCATCGCCTCGATCGCGGTCTGCGCCGTGCCGAACGCGGTCATCAGGATCACGAGCTGCTTCGGATTGGCCGAGCGGATATGCTGCAGCGTCTCGATGCCGCTCATCCCGCCCATGCGGATGTCGAGAAAGATGAGGTCCGGCAGCTCCTTCTTCACCAGCGCAATGCCGGCTTCCCCGCTCCCCGCCTCGGTCACGACGTATTTGCGCGACGAGAGCACGCGCGTGAGCGAATAACGGATTTCGGCGTCGTCATCGATGACGAGAATGGTCGGCGGCTTGGCGTCGGGCATGTGGGTCGATCCTCAGAGGGGAATGGAATTGAGTCCAGTTCGGTGTACGGAGCGGGATGGCGGCCGGTTTCGGAAGTGCATCGAAAGCACACAAAAGCACGAATGATGCCCAATCCGTCATCCGGGACCGATCTTCGGGTCTTTGCCTGGGTGGTTAACTTCCGAGGCAGCCGGAGAATTGGCGGCAAAGAGGCACGAGAAATCGCGAAAGAGATCGGAATCTTTTTTGCGGGTGTGCGCATTTTTGAGGCAAATGCCGGGATCAAAATCCGCGGTTGAGGGGCGCGAGAAAACTGGCGCTTTGGAAAAGGCTGCTTTGATTAGCGCGTCACATGCTGGGCTGGTCCCTCAATCTCTTCCGCATCCGCGGCATCCAACTGTCGGTGCATTTCACCTTCCTGCTGCTCCTCGCCTATGTGGCGCAGGACGGCTGGAGCCAGGGCGGCAGCGCCGGGCTGTGGTGGAGTGTGGCGACGCTGATGGGGTTTTTCACCTGCGTGGTGCTCCACGAGCTCGGCCATTCGTTCACCGCGCGCCACTACGGAGTCGGCGTGCCGCGCATCCTTTTGATGCCCATCGGCGGAATGGCGCAGTTTGATTCCATCCCGCGCCGGCCCGTGCACGAGCTCCTGATCACCATCGCCGGCCCGGCGGTGAATTTCATTCTCGCCGGACTGCTCTGGTGCGTCGTGGATTTTCCGGTCAATTGGGACGCCGGGGCGATTCCGGAGTCGGTGAACGAGCTGTGCTGCACGCTGCTGGCGGCGAATCTGGTCATGGGCTGTTTCAATCTGATCCCCGCCTTCCCCATGGACGGAGGCCGGATCCTGCGGGCGTCGTTGGCGCTGAAGCTGCCTTATCTGCCTGCCACCTTGTGGGCCGCCAGCATCGGAAAGGTCGTCTGCGTGGCGGGCGCCCTGTTCATGGGCTTTTATATGCACAGCGTTCTCGGAACGGCGCTGTTCGTTTTCATCTTCATCGTCGGCGAATTGGAATATCGCGCGGTCAAGCGCCGCGAGCGCGACGAAGCCTACTGGCGCGAGGTGATGCAGCGTTTCCAATCCGCTCCGGCCATCCCGCCGGCGGAGGAGCCACCGATCCTCACCCGCTGAGGCCGGGTCCGATCCGGTGGCTTCATCCCCGACCGATCGCGGTTCCATTTCCGGCTTTCCTGCGGGGGGAACGGCCCCGGCGTTTGCCGGTCCGTGGGGCGCATGGAAAAGAACACGCCCCCGCCGTCCCGAAAATTCTTCGTCCATCATGAAGGCACCGGCGTGCCCGATCAAAGTGACTTGCGGAAACGGGCCGAGGAGCTCGCCCTGATCGCCGGTCACGCGGAGCCGACAGCCGTCGACTTCGACCAGGCGCGGCGGGAGCTGGGCGGAGAGGCGATTCCCGCGACCAGCGACGTCGAACGGCGGCGCCGCCGGACCGTCTCGCGCGATCCGAGCGAACCGCCGGGTGACGCGGGCGAGGAAAATTCCAATCAGGAACCGATCGACGAGCAGATGCCGGCCGAACGCCTCGTGCTCGACGGCGTGGAGGAGGCCCAGCACGAGCAGATGCTGGCGGATCGGCGCCGCAAACAACCTGACTGAGCCACAGGGCGCGGAAGCTGGCGTGCTCGAAAGGTGGCCACCGACCTCCGGGGGGTGTTCGGCTCCGTCAGGCTTTAAAAGACTGCCCGGCTCGCTCCACCGCCCGGAGGTCGGCGGCCACCCTCAGGCTTTCACAGCGCCGGGATTTTTCCGGTAAAGGCGGACAGGGCTTTCCCGATAGAACCCGCTTGCGCCGAAGGGGATAGTTGCGCCAAAACCGCCTCGTTACGGTTTTCTTTTTCCTTCCTGCGTGTTGTCCTGCTTCTCGAGTTTTCGTTTTTTCCGCGCATGAATCCGGTCTCGCTGCTGCATGCGGGAAAGGATCAGCGCCTCCGCTCGGTCCTGGCCAAGGCCCTGCCCCGCGCCTTTCCGGGTTCCGTGCTGGCGCACGTGGATAACCTGACCGCGGCGTTCGGTCAGCCGATGGCCCGCGACCCCGAAGTACAGGTGCTGGCGCTGGAGCATCCCACTGCGGCGGACCTCGATCGCGCGCAACAGGCGGCGGATGATCTGGCTCTTCCCCGCTGGACGGTCGTGGTTTTCGGCCCGGCAACGATCGCTGACGCGGTTCCGCCGGAAGATTGGACGGAGGCGCGGATTGTTCCCGTGCTGCGCGCGGCGGTCGCCGGACAGGTGTTGCGGCGGGAAAACGCCCGGCTGCGCGGCGAGTTCCGTACGATCGGATCGCGGCTCAATCACGACTTGCGCACGCCGCTGAGCTGCATCCTGACGATGACCGAGCTCGTCGGCGAACGCCTGGGCCAGGCCGAGCCGGAGCCGTCGCGCTTGCTTCATCCGATTGTGGCCTCGGTGGACGATTCGGTCCGGCTCATCGAGCGGCTGAGTCTGCTGGCGAAGGCGACGGGCGTGAGCGAGGAGTTGGAGAGCTGCAACATGGGCGTCGTTTTCAGCTGCGCGCTGCTCCGCCGGGAGGCGCAGATCGCCGACAGCGGCGTGTCCGTCGAACAGCCTCCAAAGTGGCCGACGATCAAAGGCCACGCCGCGCTCCTGGAATCGGTCTGGATCGATCTCCTGGATAACGCTCTGCGGCACGGCGGAAAGGCCATCGCGGTCGGCTGGCAGCGGGAAAAATCCGGCTGGCGCTTCTGGATGCGCGATAGCGGTCCGCCGCTCGGCGCGGACCGGCAGGCGGATCTTTTCCAGCCGCTGCATCTGCTGCATCGCGAGAACGCGGTCAGCGGCCTTGGGCTTGCGATCATCCGCCGGCTCGTGGAATTGCACGGCGGGCATTGCGGCTACGAAATCCTGCCGGACGGCGCGCGCTTCTACTTCACGCTGCCCGAGCCCGTTGGCGCGCGTTGAGCCCAGCGCGCTGATCGCGTCCGTCCGAGGTTTGCCGTTCGCTGCGGCGCCGCCACTCGGATTGCCACGATTGACCCGATCCGACGGCTTGGTTCACGGTGACGTCATGAACCCCCGGCAGATCCTCCTTTTCGCCGCCTGCATCGTCGGCCTCGTCACCACCACGTCCGCCGCTTCCGCGCCGGAAAACAATCCGAACGAGTGGTTCACGCTGGAGGGCAAACCGGCGGCGGCCGGCAATCCGGTCGACGACAAAGGCATCGTGCAAAAATGGGAAGCGCCGGTGATGCGCGTCACCCGCAGCAGCCGGCCCGACAACCAGGGCACCGTACTGCTGTTCCCCGGTGGCGCGTATCGCATTCTGGACACGCGCAACGAAGGTGCGCTCACCGCGGCGACGCTGAACGACTTCGGCTACGATGTCGCGATGCTGGAATACCGCATCAATTCCGGTCCGGCCACGCGCGATCTCGCCTTGGCGGATGCGGAGGCGGCCTGGCAGTTGCTGCAGCATCACGCGGAAACACTCGGCGTGCATCACCAACGTTTCATCGTGATGGGGTATTCCGCCGGCGGACATCTCGCCGCGCGCCTGACGCAGGCTCTCGCCAGCACCTCCGAGCCGCCGCCCGACGACCTGGTTTTGGTTTATCCCGCTTACCTCGAGGAATCCGCGGTCGGCGTGACTTCCCCTCTGGTGCAGCCCCCGGCGCATCCGAAAACGCGGCTCGTGGCGATGATGGCCGCCAACGACCGCCCCGCCTGGCTGAAAGGCGCCAAAGACTACACGACCGCCTGGCAGAAGGCCGGCGGCTATGCGGTTTTTCGTGAGTTCAAGGACGGCGGCCACGGCTTCGGCATGAAGCCCAACCGCACCGGCGACATCGAACAATGGCCGGACGAGCTCGCGTATTTCCTCGAATACGGCCCCAAGCCGGGAGTCGGTCCGTTCAACACCTTTCTGCCGTGGTTCCTCGCCAACAACCGGGGCCGGCTCGCCGCTTTCCAGCGGACGAAGGCGGACGATCGCGGCGCGGTGGTGTTTCTCGGCGACTCCATCACGGCGAAATGGAATTTGGCCCAGGCCTTCCCGAATCTGAAGGTGGCCAACCGCGGCATCTCCGGTGACACCACCCGCGGCATGCTCGTGCGTCTGCAGGACAACGTCCTCGACGTGCAGCCGCAGACGATCGTCTTCATGGGCGGCATCAATGATCTCACGCAATCCCCGACCGGCACGCCGGAGATCATCGCGGCCAACGTGCGCTCGATGCTGGAACTGATTCAAAAGGCGGCTCCCACCACGCCTGTGCTCGTCTGCGAGACGCTGCCCAGCCACGTCGCGTCGCTGGAAACGGTGACGGCCATCAATCAGGCCGTGGACAAGGCGATGGCCGGTTTTCCCAACGCTCATCGCGTCAAAACCTATGCCGGATTTCTGAACGCCGATGGCACCATGAACACCGCGCTCTTCCTGGATGGCACGCATCCCAATCCGGCCGGCTACACGGTCTGGCAGGGAATTCTCGCCCCGGAATTGGCGAAGTATTCCCGACACTGAGTCCGCGACCGCTAAGGCGGAGGCCACACGGCATTCGATCCGGTCTCGCACAGAGGCGCAGAGACGCGGAGGTCGGCCACAGCGGCAAATCTGAGACGGACTTTCCTCGGGATTTCTGCAGCGGCAGAAGGTAGGGCGCGTTGTCCCTAACGCGCCGTTCGCTCCGTCCGTGTTATGGTCCGCCGAGTCTTGGAGATTCGACAGAGCCCCTCGTTGACAACGTTTGCGGCGCGTTAGGGACAACACGCCCTACCCTTTCGATCTATTTTCGGAGGAACTACGGCGGCTCTGCCGATGCAATCTGCAGTAGCCGCAGCGGATTTCTTGCAAGATGCACGCACGGTTTTTCGAAAATTCCAGCGCCATAGATTTCTATTTAACGATTTACCAAGAGTTAAACTCCCGGCGGCGATTTCGGTATGCCACTAGCTATAATAACGCCCCATGTCTGGCAGCCGTTCCCCCTTCCCGGCTGCGTTGGCCCAAGCCACGCAGCGTAAGCATACCTGCGAATTGCTCGGTCGCGCGATCCGCAATCTCGATGACCTGCAGCAGCAGGTCGACTGTCTCCGCCAGATCCCCGCGGCGGAGCTCTCCGTCGAATTCTCCCAGCGCCAGCTCGAGTCGCTTGGACGCATCCTCGGCCAGGGCCGTGAGCGCCTGCTGCAGCGCCGGGACGAACTTGGGGTCGTGTCATCGGCTGAGCCCACGCCGCGTCCGGTCAGGCTGGCTGAGCCGCCCATCTCCGCGGGAAACCGGCAGGTCCGCCGCTTCATCCGTTCCTACCGGGTCTGCGGACGTTTTCTCGGCAATGTGCTGAAAAAGACGCACGGCTGCGCCGACTCCGCGACCGCCGCGTCGGTCGCGTTGCTGCTCCACAATCTGGAAAAGCAACTCTGGCTGCTGGAATGGCGCCCGGTCGGCACCGGCGCCGCCCTGCTCGCGGTCTCGTTTTTCCATCCTTCATGCTGAGCGGTTCCTCCGGCCGTTTGCGGAGGCCGGTTTCCTGCCCGTCTTCCTCGCGTGTGGACGGCGCCGGACTGCTCCGTCCCATGCCTGTCGACTCCAC